>CAXUIV010000171.1:0-8392 GCA_964250875.1 uncultured bacterium | reverse complement strand
AACTTGCTAGAAGAAATTATAGATATGGGCAGGAGCGAGAAGCGAGCAGTTTATAGCAATCTCAAAATTTTATTGATGCATCTCCTTAAGTACAAATATCAATCGGAGAAACGCTCAAACAGTTGGATATCAAGTATTGTCGAACATCGGCAAAGGCTTAAAAGAGCGTTTAAAGAAAGTCCGAGCTTACAGCTATACTTCACGGAGATATTTAACGAGTGTTATCAGGACGCAAGGGAGTTAGCTGCCGCTGAGACCGGGTTAGCAGTTGATACGTTTCCGGTTGAAATCCCCTTCGTCTCTGAGGATGTCCTTAGTTCTGGCTATCCACTTGATTCAGATGGATGAGTAAAGTACCATGCCGTCTCCTCCACACCGTCTGGCCAGTGCCTTGATTTGTGATCGCCCGGACATAACACGAGACAATACAGCCTCTTCATTTACGACATGGCTCGAAAAATAACGGCCAGCATGTAGAATCGCACTGCCTACATACTAAAATAGAGATAGATTTTATTGAGATTTGTATACTTTGGGAGAGAGTTTTATGGCTCCCGCTGTTTTCATTCAGAACCTGAAGAAGAGTTACGGCTCTGCTGAAGCCGTAAAAGATGTTTCCTTTCAAATCGAACCAGGGGAAATCTTTGGTTTGTTGGGTCCCAATGGGGCTGGCAAAACGACCACCCTCCGCGTGTTGTGTACCCTAACTGCGCCAGACGCGGGACGAGTTGAAGTGTCTGGCATCTCTGTTGTTGATCGCCCTAAAGCGGCGAGGCAACGCCTAGGCTACGTAGCTCAAGAAGCCGCTCCAGATAAAGTCCTAACTGGGCGGGAACTCCTACAGCTACAGGCGGCGCTTTATCACATCCCCCGCACGGCAGCAAAGGAGCGAATTAATACCGTTCTAGATCTGCTTGGCCTGGAGAAATATGCTGACCAGAAGACTGGTACCTACTCTGGCGGTTTGCGCAAACGCCTGGACTTAGCAGCGGGGTTACTTCATGCCCCGGATGTCTTGGTTCTAGATGAACCGACTGTGGGGCTAGATATTGAAAGCCGCTTTGTCGTCTGGGATTTCCTGCGTCAGTTAAAGGCGGCAGGGACAGCAGTTCTGATTACCAGCCACTATCTAGAAGAAATTGATGCGCTGGCTGACAGAGTGGCGATTATTGACCAAGGGGCGGTGATTGCTGCGGGGACGCCTTCTGAGTTGAAGGACAAACTGGGGGGCGATCGCGTGACTCTCCGCATCCGAGAGTTCTCCCCTTTGGAGGAAGCCCAGAAAGCAAAAGATTTGATGCAGTCTCTGCCGTTTGTGCAAGAGGTCATTATTAATAGCGCTCAAGGCAACTCGCTTAATTTGGTAGTGACGGCTCAGAATGATGCCTTGATTACGATTCAGCAATCGCTGAATTCAGCTGGGCTGCCGATGTTTGGCATTGCTCAGTCTCGACCAAGTCTGGATGATGTCTATCTGGCTGCGACTGGGAAAACGCTCATGGATGCGGAACTGGCGGCTGCTGGCAGTCGAGATTTAAAGGCAGAGCGTAAGCAGAATATGAGATAGGTTGAGATTTTTAACCGCGAAAGCGCAAAGTACGCAAAGAGGATGAAGAGATGAGTGGTATTGTTACACCTTTTAAACCTAACGCCGTTGGACCAAGGGTCGGCCAACTGGATACGCGGGGCGATGAGCCTGGTTTCTGGAGTGAGTTGGTGCAAGAGACACTGGCTTTAACTCGCCGCCTATTTATTCAATTGCGGCGGCGTCCCTCGACGCTGGTTGCTGGAATCGTTCAGCCGGTGATGTGGCTGATTTTGTTTGGGGCGCTGTTTCAGAATGCGCCAAGGGGATTGTTTGGTGCAAGTCAGAGTTACGGGCAGTTTCTCGGTGCTGGAGTGATTGTGTTTACGGCTTTTGGTGGAGCGCTCAATGCTGGACTGCCGGTGATGTTTGACCGGGAATTTGGCTTTTTGAACCGCTTACTGGTGGCTCCATTAGCATCCCGGTTTTCAATTGTTCTAGCCTCAGCAATTTTTATTGTCAGTCAAAGCCTGTTGCAGGCAGCAGTGATCGTTGCCGCAGCGGCCTTTTTAGGGGCTGGACTACCGAATCTGGCTGGTTTGGGAGCGATCGCCCTGATTGTCTTCTTACTAGCTTTGGGCGTTACAGCTTTGAGTTTAGGCTTAGCCTTTGCTCTACCTGGTCACATTGAGCTAATCGCCGTGATTTTTGTGACTCAGCTACCACTGCTGTTTGCCAGTACGGCTCTGGCTCCTTTATCATTTATGCCGGGATGGCTACAGGTTGTTGCTACGCTCAATCCTCTCAGTTTTGCGATCGAACCAGTTCGCTATCTTTACTTGCACAGCCACTGGGGATTGAGTAGCGTGGTCATGCAGGCTCCTTGGGGTGCTGTTACTTTTGGTGGAGCGCTACTGGTGTTGCTTGGTTTTAACCTTGTGGCTCTGCTCAGCATTCAGCCCCTATTGCGTCGCTCTCTTGCTTAAAATATAGGCACTATTCACTCACACATTACCTCATACTTTATGAAATCACGATTACCGATTGCCCGACTCGTCCTTGGCACTATGGCCGGAATTTGCTTCTCCTTGATACTGGCTCAACCAAGTCGGGCTGGTGATCCAGTTGGTGCTAATCCTTTACAGGACTTAAACCCGTTAGACCGGGATAACAGTAATCCATTCTCGCGTACTAACTCCGATGGGATTTCATCTGTGTTCAACCTCATTCACCGCGTTAACCTGAGCGGTGGTCTTAGCGCAGGAGATTTTTCCTCTGAGCAGAATGAAAACCTTACTGACGCAGTTTCTCAGTTTCGGTTAAAGCAGCGAACACGGCTGCAAGGTCAAACACAAAGTCAGACATCAGCGACACCAGTCGCTCCGGTGACTACACCCTAATGCGGATTTTTGTTGCGAACTTCTGTTGCGAATTTTTGTAGAGACGTTGCATGCAACGTCTCTACAAGTTTTTACCTACATCCCAATCGCTGCTAGGACATCGCTGGCGTGGTTAGACGTGTTTACGTTAGCATCCACGTGAATAATTTTTCCATTAGGGTCGATCGCATAGGTGATGCGCTTAGCATAGCCACCGCCATCGACGTCGTAGGCTTTGATTATGGCACCATCAGTATCAGCCAGTAGGGGAAAAGGCAAATTGTATTTCTGAGTAAACTGCTGGTGTGAGGATTCATCATCCTTACTTACTCCCAACACCACCAAATCTTTACCCTGATACTCGTTGTGAGCATCCCGAAAGCTACAGGCTTGTTTAGTGCATCCTGGAGTATCGTCTTTGGGGTAGAAATACAGTATGACTGTCTTACCAGCGAAATCAGACAGCGAGACTACATTGCCATTGGTGTCTTTGGCGGTAAATGTCGGCGCAGGAGTACCAATAGATAAAGGCATTTTATTTTTCCATTGTAATGTCATGCCAATCTTATCAAGAGTTTATTCTTTTTAACCGCCATTAATATTTGACTCAAACGTGTTGGACGATCGCTCTCCCTCGCACCATCAGTCTCACAGAGGCTTTATTTCAGAGGTGTATATTTTGAAGTCTTAATTAACCTACGTCTCCGGATATAATTTTTGGTCGCTCGTATGCAATTATTAGGACATAAGTAACTTTGGTAACAATAAAATGAGCGTTTCTACTTACACCGCTGCCAACACTGAGATGATGAGTGGTCAAGTTATTGCTAATAACGCTAACTCAGCTTTTATAAATAATGTAACCGAAAATGTAATCGAACCAGCACGCGCCTCCAATTCATCTTTGAGTAGAAGCTCAGCGCTTAGAGTAGCCTTGTGGTTCCCAGCAGCATTTTTGCTCACAGGCATCGCTACAGCACTTACCATTACGTCTGCAACTCTAATCGTTCTGCTCGACCTGCGGGACAAGTACTGGCTTGCTGGTATAAAGTAACACCAATCGTATCCTATACCTTCTTATCCTACGTCCAAGGGTGCTTTCGCTCTCGTTCCTAGTTTTTAGTCCGGGAGAAGGCTGGCATTAATACACTAGCTGTAAAAAAAACTAACTCATCCCACCGCCCGAAAGCAGTGGGATTTTGTGTTGTCGGTTGTTTGTATCACTAACAACCAACAACAAGGCTGCATTCAATCACAAGCTTGTTGACAAATCCTGTCTAAAATGGATGGCGAGTGTTAGAACAATATAGATACAAAGACCTAACGTCGTAAACTGTATCCAAAGTTACAAATACTTGCTTATGCAATCCACTAGTGACAAATCGCTTTTCTATTCCACCCAAACGGTAGAACGGGCAGAGCGGGCACTCGTGTGTTCCCCTTTCAAGCTGTCCTTATTTAAGGCAATGCGCTCGGAGAGCATTCCTCTCAAAGCGATCGCTGGCGAGTCGGGTGCGCAGCAGGGATACACAAAACGCCACCTGCCGGAATTAATAGCAGAAAACGCTCTGCTTTGGCTAATCCAGGTGGGTGTGCTGCGGCGGGAGGTAGATGGCCAAGGTATCACTGATAGCTTTCGGCTTACGCCGTTAGGCAGTCATCTCATAGAGTCCCAAACAAATTTTCGTCATCCCTCATGGCTTGATAATTTGCGTAATGCCCTAAGTCGCTGGGTTAGACTACCTTTTTAATAGTTTTGAGTTTTAAGTTTTGAGTTGAAGAAGTTAAAAAGTTTTAAGTTAAGGCTAGTTTTTACTTCCTTAATTCAAGACTCAAAACTCAAAACTTCATCCTCCCCTCGCCCCTCACTCTTTACCCCCCTCACTTGTTGATGAAAGCCATTATGGTTGTGGGAACCACATCCCACGCTGGAAAATCACTTTTAACTGCGGCTCTTTGTCGTATTCTGTCACGGCGGGGCTGGCGAGTAGCTCCGTTCAAAGGGCAAAACATGGCCTTGAACGCCTATGTCACAGCTAATGGTGGCGAGATTGGTTATGCACAGGCAGTACAAGCTTGGGCTGCTGGTATTGCCCCTACAGTAGAGATGAATCCCATTTTGCTCAAACCTCAAGGAGACATGGTCTCCCAAGTGATTTTTAAGGGGAAAGCTGTGGGAAAGGTGAACGCGGCAGATTACTACGAACAGTACTTTGATTTGGGGTGGCAAGCAATTGAGGAATCGCTACGGCATTTAGCAGAAGAATTTGATTTGATTGTCTGTGAAGGAGCTGGTAGTCCCGCTGAAATTAATCTCAAGCACCGCGACCTCAGCAATATGCGAATAGCCAAATATTTGAACGCCCCAACATTGCTAGTCGTTGATATTGATCGTGGTGGTGCTTTTGCTCATGTAGTGGGAACCTTGGAGTTGCTGGAGCCAGAGGAACGAGCCTTGATTCGCGGCGTAGTCATCAATAAGTTCCGAGGGCAGCGCTCGATCTTGCAACCAGGTATAACCTGGCTAGAGGAACGCACTGGTATTCCCGTTGCCGGAGTTATACCTTGGCTTAACCATCTGTTCCCAGCTGAGGACTCTCTTGACCTACTAGAACGCAAATCCTATAAATCTCAGAGTGAGCTGAACATTGCTGTCATTCGCTTACCCCGGATTTCTAACTTTACCGATTTTGATCCGTTGGAAGCAGAACCAACCGTCATGGTAAGGTACCTCAATCCGAAGCAAGATTTGGGGTATCCAGATGCCGTGATTATTCCAGGCTCCAAGACCACGATCGCCGATTTGATGATCATCCAAAAAACTGGCATGGCTGAAGCTATCAAACAGTACGCTGCTGCTGGTGGAACTGTCTTAGGAATCTGTGGTGGCTTCCAAATGCTGGGCCAGCAGGTAGCCGATCCAGAGGGGATAGAGGGTCAAGCTGGACGTTACCAAGGGCTAGGGCTGTTACCAATTAAAACCGTGATCACAGGTCAGAAAATCGCTCGCCAGCGGCAGGTAACGTCCAACTTTCCCCAAACTGGGCTACCAGTAGCTGGCTATGAGATTCATCAAGGGCGATCGCGCATGGTGGAGTTAGAGAACGCCGAGGCTGGAGCTTTCCAACCCTTATTTGATGATGCCAGTCTAGGTATGGTGGACGGTAGTCAAGCGGTCTGGGGCGCATATTTGCATGGGCTGTTTGACAATGGTCCTTGGCGGCGTGCCTGGTTAAATCGTCTGCGCCAACAACGAGGACTTAAGTCTTTGCCGACAGGAGTCAGCAACTACCGCGAACAGCGAGAAACTATATTAGACGCTATCGCTAGTACGGTTGAGGCCAATTTGGATCTAACAGCAATTTTGCCGTCATAGGGTGGAGTATTATGGGCGTGCAGGTACATTTTTTACCCGACCATGTGACAGTAGAGGCAGAAGCGGGAGAACCCTTGTTGCAGGTGGCCAAACGGGCTGGGGTGTTTATTCCTACTGGCTGCCTCATGGGTTCGTGTTGCGCTTGCGAGGTGGAGGTAGGAGGCGATAACGTTCGTGCTTGCATCGCGGCGGTACCGGCAGGAAGAGCAGATTTAACCATTAATCTTTTCACCGATCCCTCATGGTGAAATTTGTAGAGACGCTGCAGGCAACGTCTCTGCATGTTTACGGCAAAAACCGATCCAAAGCCGCCTTTAACTCCTCAATCTCAACTTCGATATTGCCTTCTTGGGCTGCTCTAGCAATACACTCAGTCAAATGTTCATCCAAAATAACTCGGCCAACTCGATCTAAGGCTGCCCGGACTGCGGCGATCTGCACCAGCACGTCAGGACAGGGACGACTCTCTTGCACCATATTTTTGATCCCTCGAATATGTCCCTCAATCCGAGACAGCCGATTGACAACTCGTCGTAGAGAATCTTCGCTGTGGATATGACGATGCACTGACTCGCCATCTCCACCAATATGACCGCTATGGCTGTGGTCTAAATCGGGATTATGGAATTCATCTTGCTTGAAAGGCAAAGATTCTTCAGCCGAGCGGTTTACTCCGTTCATGTTATCAATGGTCTTGGTAGTCAATAAGATCCTAGCTTAGAGCTACCACCCAAACGGCTCCAGCAAAAGCGCCTTGCGCCCGGAGTCCGAGCAAACTGTCAGAATAGCTATAGGAATTGTCATTGTTAACAGACAATTCTGGTGTAAAAATCCAGGCTAAGTAAGTAGTTGTTATGCGATTTTCAAACCTGCCCCAATCTATACGCCTTAGTGCTTGTGCGTTGGCGATCGCCTTGGGAGTCGTCTTTACGTTCGGCATGTTGGTGTCACCCTCTCAGGCTGCCCCAGCAGTTGCAACACCCCAGAGTGTTGCCCTCAAGGTGGTACCTGATTCAATCGGAAGTAAGAGCTTTGTCACAGCGGCAGTCAATCGAGTCGGGCCAGCAGTAGTACGAATTGATACAGAACGTACACTTACCCGCCGCCTTCCCGATCCGCTGTTTGAAGACCCATTCTTCCGGCGCTTTTTCGGCGATGAGTTCTCGCCGCAGAGACAGCCATCAGAGCGGTTGCAAGGTCTGGGGTCAGGCTTCATCGTTGACCGTAGCGGGGAGATTCTGACAAACGCTCATGTGGTCAATCAGGCTGATAAAGTAACAGTGCTGCTGAAAGATGGCCGCACCTTTGAAGGCAAGGTTCAAGGTGTAGATGAGGTGACAGATTTAGCAGTCATCAAAATCAATGCTGGTGGCGATCTACCAGTGGCACCTCTAGGAGACTCCAGTGCAGTCCAGGTGGGAGACTGGGCGATCGCTGTAGGCAATCCCTTGGGATTGGATAACACAGTCACCCTGGGTATTGTTAGCACTCTCAAACGCACCAGCGCCGATGTCGGTATCCCCAACAAACGGCTGGATTTTATTCAAACTGATGCGGCAATTAACCCCGGTAACTCAGGTGGACCGCTGTTAAATGACCGAGGTGAGGTAATTGGGATCAACACTGCCATTCGTGCAGACGCTATGGGAATCGGCTTTGCCATCCCTATTGACAAAGCTAAAGCGATCAAAGACCAGCTGATGAGCGGACAAAAAATTTCCCATCCCTATCTAGGCGTTCAAGTCACCCGCCTGACACCAGAACTGGCACGGCAGAATAACACCGATCCCAACTCCCCCTTTATGGTGCCAGAAGTCAACGGCGTCCTCGTTGTGCGAGTGTTACCTAACACGCCAGCGGCGGCGGCTGGTGTGCGTCGAGGGGATGTGATTCTTCAAATTGACGGGCAGGTCATTTCCAGCGCTAACCAGTTGCAAAGCCTAGTTGACACAAATCCTGTAGGTCAAAAACTCAAGGTGAAAGTGCAGCGGGGAGACCAATCGCAGCAGTTAACGATCGGGACAGCTGAACTGGAGAACGCCGCCTAAGGTGGTGTGGGATGGAGTGAGGAGGAAAGATGTTACGAATAAACACTTTCTTAACCCCCCATCC
>CAXUIV010000170.1:0-8413 GCA_964250875.1 uncultured bacterium | reverse complement strand
TATGCGGCTAGAGCAGTTGCAAGCCTTTCTGGCGATCGCGGAGACGGGTAGCTTTCAACAAGCAGCGCAAAAATGTGGCGTCACCCAATCGACCATCAGTCGGCAGATTCAAGCACTAGAAGCAGGTATAGGAGTGCCGCTGTTTCACCGAATGGCCCAGTCGAAGCTAACCCTGGGAGGTGAGCGTTTTTTGCCCCGTGCCCGTAAAATTTGTCAGGAATGGCGCAATGCCACCGAGGAATTAACAGATTTAATGGCTGGAAAGCAGCCAGAACTTTGCATTGCAGCAATTCACTCTATTTGTGCTTATTACCTACCGCCGGTTCTCCAAAAATTCTGTCATGATTACCCAGATGTGCAGCTACGGGTAACTTCGTTGGGGAGCGACCGCGCTCTGAAAGTCCTTAGAGATGGCTTGGTAGATCTGGCACTGGTGATGCATAACCGCTTTTTGGTGACTGGCCCAGAAATGGTAGTAGAGGTACTGTACGATGAACCAATTCAAGTTCTGACAGCGGCCAATCATCCTCTAGCTCAGTACGAAACGATACCGTGGACAGAGTTGGCTCACTATCCGCAAGTCGTCTTCAAAGATGGCTATGGCATGCAACGCTTGATCCAAGAACGATTTGACCGCCTAGGGGTTACACTTCAAGCTGTGTTGGAGGTAAACACACTTGATGCCTTTCGAGGAGTGGTGCGGCAGGGGGATCTCATAGCACTGCTGCCCGAATCGGCTTTAGTGGAAGCACTTTTGGATCCCACGCTTGCGATTCGTTCCCTAGCTACTGACAGCGTTGGCTACTTGGATGTAGGCAGCCACAACGCAACTATCAATTCCGGTTTGACTCGTCAAGTTGTCATGGTGACAACTCAAGACCGGCTAAACATTCCTCCGATTCGGCACTTTTGGCAACTGGTACAAGAATTTGTGCCACCAAAACTTGATCGGAAGCTATTAACCACTACGTCACAGGATTTAAGAGTTATATGAGTGGGAAAAGGGAAAGGGCGCAGGGCATAGGGCATAGGGGGAATGGATTTATTTCACTCTCCGTATATTCCAAGTCAACCATCTGCTCATTGCCCCATCCCCCATCCCCCTTTTCAGTGAAGCGATATCAGAGTCACGATCATGAGCAATGCATTTAGGGATTTGCTGCGGAAAGTTGGTAGTGGCGTCCATACGGGCGAGAATTTAAGTCGTGCTGAGGCGAAGGCTGCGACACGGATGATCCTGCTGCAAGAAGCAACACCAGCGCAGATTGGAGCTTTTCTGATCTCCCACCGAATCAAACGTCCTACGGGAGAGGAATTAGCGGGGATGCTGGATGCCTACGACGAACTAGGGCCGAGGCTGCAACCCATTGATTCCCCAAGCCCTGTGATTGTCTTAGGCGTACCTTATGATGGACGAGAACGTACCGCACCTGTAACTCCGTTGACAGCTTTAGTGCTTGTAGCAGCAGGGCAATCAGTCGTGATGCACGGTAGCGATCGCATGCCGACGAAGTACGGTATACCGCTGGTTGATATTTGGCAAGGGTTAGGAGTTGATTGGACTCAGCTCTCTCTAGCACAAGTCCAGCAGCTACTTGAGACAACAGGAATGGGATTCGTTTACCTGCCCCAGCATTTTCCTCAGGCTCAGGCTATATTTGACTACCGCGACCAAATTGGCAAACGTCCTCCCTTTGCCACAATGGAGTTAATTTGGTGTCCTTATGCTGGAGATGCTCACATCATTTCTGGGTTTGTCCATCCTCCCACCGAAATTATGTTCCAGGTGGCTTTTGCTATGCGTGGTACTCACCGATTCACTACTGTGAAAGGATTAGAGGGGAGTTGCGATCTACCACGCGATCGCACCGCTATTATCGGTATCTCTTCACCCGACATATCGCAGGCAACACTCATTGCTCCCATCCAGCGCTTACATTTAGTACCCCGTGACTACGGTTTCATCACTAAAAACGTACCTCTAGCCTCTACCTCCCAGCTGATAGAAGATATGCAGTCGGTTTTGCAAGGCAACCCGTCGGAATTAATGCAAACCGTTCTGTGGAATGGCGGGTTTTGCCTGTGGCGTGCTGGCGTTTGCCCAGACCTACTGGCGGGCATAGCCAAGACAGAGGCTTTATTAACCAACGGGCAGGTAGCTCAAAAACTTCAAGCGATCATTCAGGCAGTAGCCTCAGTTTCATCAGAGAGAATGCAGCCCGTTTGAGGAGGGCGGAGTTAAGTTTAAATGCAGGGTGCGGAGTTATTGCCAACTCCGCACCCCAAACTCCGAACTCTATTAAGCAATCGGAATAATCATTCCCTCGTGTGCAAGTAACCCTTTAGAGAAGGCAGACTGAATAAAGTCTTTTACCTGCTCTAGAAAATCATCATCGTGATCGGGATTGTGGTGAGATAGCACTACTCGTTGGACGCCAGTGGACGCGACGACTTCCATTGCTGCCTGCCACGGAGCGTATTGGTAGCAAACTTGGGAAAGCATAGGGTTATAACATTCTTGCTCAGTGTTATAAGAAGTGTTGTATATCAACAGCTCTGCTCCACGAGCTAAGTTTAGCAGCGCTTGGTTGGGGCTGTCTGGGAGATGTTCGGTATCGGTGGCATAGACAGCAGAGTGTCCGCGCCAGCTTACCCGGTACCCGATAGTGCGACGGGATTCATTGAGACAAGCTGTCTCAATTGTTACATCGTCGAGAGTCACAATAGTCTTACCAGGAGCTAGGTAGTGAAACTGAATGTCAGACTGCATGACTTGCAGTGGGACTGTGAAGTATTGCAGCAGCATCTGGTCGCTAAGGCACTGTTTTATCGAGGCTCCGTTAGATGCCGTAGCTCCATAAATGTGAAAGCGATTGCCTGGAATAAAGGCTGGGCTAAAGAAGGGGAATCCTTGAATCCTGTCCCAGTGACAGTGGGTAAAAAATAGGTGAGCCTCCACAGGCATCTGCTGCAATAAATTCTTGCCCAGTACCCGTAAGCCAGTACCACCGTCAAAAATCAGGCGTTTCCCGCCGACTCGCATTTCTACACAGGCAGTATTGCCGCCGTAACGCTTGGTTTCTCTGCCAGGAGTCGGAATGCCACCTCGTACACCCCAGAAGTGAACTTCAAATTCTGCCTCTAAATCCGTAGTACTTACCGATGTGAACGTTTGATTACTCAACTGGGGGTTGGGAACAGAGTTATTGATACTGCTACTAGCCATGTAGTCTAGACTAGCTGACGTGAGGGTGCTATTGGTGTTCTTACTTAAACGTTGTTAGTAAGAATGTTGATGGCTTCTGGACCCATATTCTGAAGCCGTAGGACCTACATACTATGATACTAGGTCAGCGGAGCCATCACATTCCGGCTAGCCCATTAGATAGCGGCTGAATCTCGGCCTTTTTCGCTACCGGCTTTGATACATTGTTCCACTAAAGGCATTACCTGATCAACATCCTGCCAGCCGCGAATTTCCGTCACCTTCTTCTCCAGATTTTTGTAAGTCCGGAAGAACTCGGCAATTTCCTCTAAACGATGGGGGGCTACATCCTGAAGGGACTTTACCTGACTGTAACGAGGGTCTTTGGCAGGGACACAGAGAATTTTCTCGTCGCGATCGCCACCATCAATCATCTCCAACATCCCTATTGGTCGCGCCGCAATGATGCACCCTGGGAATGTTGGCTGGTCTATCAACACCATGCCATCTAGCGGATCGCCATCATCAGCTAGGGTGTTGGGGATAAAACCATAGTCGTAGGGATACTGCACCGAGGAGTACAACACGCGGTCTAGAGCAAAGGCTTGCAGATCCTTGTCGTATTCGTACTTATTTTTACTACCAGCAGGAATCTCAATCAGGACATTAATGACACCCGGTTTCGGGTTAGCTGGAATGCGAGATAAGTCCACAACAGTTCTCCAAGGTGACGGCTGATTGGGAGTGGTGTCGGGCAAACCAGAAGTTGGTCCCGACCTCCCTTGAGTAGCATTTTAGGCGATCAGGACTACTGACGTCTAACTCTTCGACCCGGTGAGGAGTCAGTTGACCAGTAAACCTTACTCAATCTTCATCACTCAGTCCTCAGAACTGTCTTGGTGATTGGCTGCACTAGCTCAACGCTGCTTGAATAGTGAGCAATCATAAAGAGGGGTAATGCTAGCGTCAATAGAGCAATCACTGTTCCCACAACGTCTGCCAACAGATGAGGAGGTTTATCAGAGGCACTGGCAGACTGGCTACTTGAGTTCATGAGTTGTTGCGAACCTTGCTTGAACCGAATTCGGTCTATTTATTTAGAGTTGGAAAAAGCAAAATAACTGCCTTTTGGCTTCCATTTTAGCGATCTTTTTCACTCAAATTGTGTAGCATTGGACAATTTTGAAGAATTTAATCCACTTTGGATGTAGCGCTTGAACACAATTGAGAAAAACCGCCACTACGTTAGGGCGGTTTGCTTAAGCAATCGGAGGGTATGGATAGATTACTCTACTGACTTTAACTGTTTTGTAGCGCTCTTTACATTTGTTCTCAGTCAGCTCTTACGCATCTGAGCTGCATGTTTTCTGTAGCTATCTGTGGTCAAATGGCATTGAGATAATGGCGAATGATTTAGGATTGCTGTGATGCTGATCAAGATTGTTTGCTGAGGTTTTACTCGAAGGAATCGTTAATCTACGTTCTAGCTCTTGACCTCTATCCCAGTCCCCGCTTCAGTACAGCCAATTACAGTCGAAAAGCCGTATCCCTCTGCCAACAGTTGCTGCATCACAGCAGGTACGCCTTCTGGTGCGACAGAAAGCAGCAAGCCCCCACTCGTTTGAGGATCTGCTAGCAGCAGGGTTTCCCACTCTTGTGCAGGGTCAAGTGATGTTAACCCAATCTGGTCTTGATAACCATCCCAGTTGCGTCGTGCCGCACCCGGAAAAATGCCTTGGGAAGCTAAAGTTTTTGCTTCAGGCAAAATGGGAATTTTTGATCGCGAGATTTCCGCCTTGACCTTGCTACCTCGGCACAACTCTAGTAGGTGCCCCAGCAGCCCGAACCCTGTAACATCCGTCATTGCATGAACATCAGGGTTTGCTGCTAATTTCGCTCCTATTTGATTTAACTGTGTCATGACGCTAAGCACGCTAGCGTAAGCAGCCGATGTCAGTTGACCTTTCTTGAGGGCGGTAGTCATGACCCCAATGCCCAAAGGTTTCGTCAAAATCAACTGATCTCCCGGTTGGGCTGTCGCATTTCGTCGCACCTGCATTGGATGCACTAACCCAGCAGCAACTAAGCCGAAAATTGGCTCTGGCGAATCGATGGAATGGCCACCTGCCAGAGGAATTCCTGCCTTCTGACAAACTGCCGCCCCTCCCTGCATGATGCCTTGAATTGCTTCCAAGGGTAGGGTGTTGATGGGCATACCCAACACTGCTAGAGCTAAAATCGGCGTTCCTCCCATTGCGTATACGTCAGATAGAGCGTTGGTAGCAGCAATTCGTCCAAAGTCTACCGGGTCATCGACAATGGGCATAAAGAAATCTGTCGTCAACACCAAGGCTTGGGTGTCGTTGAGCTGATAAACTGCTGCATCATCACTGGTTTGAGTCCCTACTAACAGTTGCTCACCAAAGTTTAAGGGAACATGACGTAAAATCTCCTGTAATTGAGCCGGGGCAATTTTACAGCCACAGCCGCCGCCGTGAGAGTACTGAGTGAGGCGAATCATCAATTTTTCTCCTACGCTAGGACAAGAGTATTAATGCTAACGATTTCTTGGTTCCGCCAGATTTGTATTGCTTTTTGTTTGAGTGTTCTGTTTTCACTCGCTGCATCTGCACAAACCCCACATGCCGCGTTAGCGAAGCTTAACGAAGTTATCGCTCCCCTTCTAACAGTTAGTGGGGAAGTCGAGCATCCAATTACACTTGGAAATTCAGATCTTGCCAAGCTGCCACATCGCCAAGTACAGGTTAAGGATCATGATGGAGTCAGCGTGACGTTTGCTGGCGTACCTTTGGTGGAAGTGCTGCAACAAGCAGGTGCCCCGCTGGGTCAAAAACTACATGGCCCCAACATGGCTATATACCTGCTGGTTGAAGCGGCTGATGGTTACCGCGCTGTTTTCGCACTGCCCGAACTTGATCCAACCTTTACAGACCGCCTAGTGCTGCTTGCAGATAGCCGTGACGGCAAACCCCTCAAGGCATCAGAGGGAAGGTTGCGCCTAGTCGTTCCCGATGAAAAACGCCAAGCGCGATGGGTGAGAAAAGTTATAGGGCTAAGAATCCTGCGTGCTGACATTGGTAAGCCAGTTGCAGTTGGTTGAGTCGATTTTAACAGCTCATGCCTCCATCAAGATCAGCCGTAGTGGATCTAGATGAATCTGCCATGGAGGAGGCTGGTTTTTAAAAACCAACCATTTTTCTTTGAATATTTCTGCTTGCAGGTGGTAATCTTTGGAGTTATTAGGGGGATGACACAGCTTTAAATACAGAGTAACGCGGTGAGGCGTCTCACTCGTCTCAACGACCCAACAAGGAAAGGTATTCTCCTGATTAGTGTTGTTTGGAAAAGTCAGTTGATGGGCGCGAATGCCTATATAGGCCAAGTGGCTGGGGATTGGTTCGACGACGCGCAGGCTACAGCCCCAATCCAAAGCCTCCACCATGTTAGAAGAGATCCGGGCGCGGGAGTAGTTTTTGCACCCAGTCAACTGAGCAACGGTGAGGGTGGGGGGACGCTCAAAGATGTCTGCTTTGGAACCGTAGGCAGCGGTTTTACCCTTTGAGAGTACCAAAATATTCTTACAAACTCGGTAAGCTTCCTCTAGGTTGTGGGTAACAAACAAGCTGACGCCTGAGTAGGTGGCAAGGGTTTCAATCAGCTGCTTTTCTATCTGGCTGCGCAGGTGGGTATCTAGGGCTGAGAATGGTTCGTCGAGGAGGAGGGCTTCTGGCTGAATGGCTAAAGCTCTCGCCAATGCAACTCGCTGCTGCTGACCGCCAGACAGCTGCTGCGGATAGCGCTTCTCCAGTCCTTGCAGCTGCACACTCGTCAGTTGTTCATTCACCCGCCAGTCTCGTTCTGATTTAGACAGGTGTTGTAAGCCAAAAGCAATATTTTGGGCAACATTGAGGTGAGGAAAGAGAGCATAGTTTTGGAACAGAAATCCGATGCGGCGATCGCGACTAGGCAAGTTAATTCCCTGCTTTGAGTCAAACAACACCCGCCCATTCAAAACAATGCACCCTTGAGTAGGAGTCTCCAACCCCGCAATGCAGCGCAGAAGCATACTTTTTCCCGCACCAGAAGCACCCAAGAGTCCCAGAGTTTCCTCTACCGCTGTCAAGGACACTCCTAAAGTAAAACCATTCAGTTGTTTTTGGATGTCTACATCAAGAGAAGAGTTTGAAGTGCGGAGTTCGGAGTTTGGAGTTCGCAGTTCAAAGTTTTTATTAACTCCGCACTCCGCACCCCGCACTTCGTATTCCTTACCCTCGCGTCGGCCATTCGACCAATAATTGACAGCGGTCAGAACAGTTAGAGAAATTGACAGGACAACTAGCACCCAAATCGAGGCTTGCTTCATATCGCCTGCATCCACCGCAGCATAGATGGCAACTGGGATAGTCTGAGTTTGGCCTGGAATATTGCCAGCCAGCATCAGAGTCGCCCCGAATTCACCCAAAGCGCGGGCGAAAGCCAGAATAGTGCCAGCGACAACCCCTGGCCATGCTAAGGGCAAGATGACTCGCCAGAAAACTTTCCCTTCCGACGCCCCAAGGGTACGGGCAGCGCGAAGGAGATTGGCATCGATCTGCTCAAATGCTCCTTGTGCCGTTTTATACATTAAAGGAAAGGCGACTACTGTGGCTGTGATGACCGTAGCAGACCACGAGAAAATCACCGTCACTCCCACCTGCAACAAAAGCTGTCCGATAGGGCCATTTTTGCCAAACAGCAACAGCAACAGAAAGCCCACCACAGTTGGTGGTAGAACAAGGGGAGAGATCAGCAATCCATCAATCAACCCCCTGCCCCTGCCGCGATAACCCACCATCCACCGAGCCGCCGCAATCCCCAAAAAGAAAGTAATAACCGTAGCAGCAGCAGCAGTTTTAAGCGATAGCCATAAAGGAGATAAATCAAATTCCATCTAAAAATAGAACCCCGAACTCCTTACTCCTCACCGCGCTACGCCAAAGCCATATCTCTGAAACACAGTTCGTGCCTGACTGCCGGATAGAAACTGGACAAAATCCTCGGCGGCAGCAACGTTCTTACTGTCTTTTAGCACCGCGACTGGGTAGACAATTGGTGAATGTAGAGAAGTTGAGGCGATCGCACTGATCGTAACAGCGTTGGATTGCTTAGCATCTGTTAAGTAAACCAGCCCAGCATCCGCGTTGCCGG
>CAXUIV010000169.1:0-8484 GCA_964250875.1 uncultured bacterium | reverse complement strand
TAGTCGAACAAACAAAGGAGCAGTTTGAGTATGTGATATGGCGATCGCTACGCAATGCTCCACTCCTGACTGAACTTCTGGACAGCTTGCTGGGATTTTTGAACAAAGAGTGGGTGATAGATTCACAGCAAACTGTGGAAAGTCGGATCTTGCAGTTGATCGGTTACTTTCATCAACATCGCTGTCTGCTGATCTTAGATAGTTGCGAGACGCTTCTGCGTCCTGGTGATCGCAGCGGACATTACCGATCAGGATACGAAGTTTACGGGGAACTGCTGCAACGAGTCGGACAAGTAGCCCATCAAAGCTGCTTAGTGTTCACGAGTCGGGAGAAACCAAGAGAGATTACGCTGCTCGAAGGCAAAAAAGTTCGCTTTTTGCAACTACAGGGTTTGAAAGAGTCAGAGGGACAGGAAATTTTTGGAGAAATCGGTGCTTTCTCTGCCTCAGATGCTGAATGGAGAACAGTCATCGAACATTATGCTGGCAACCCATTAGCCTTAAAAATAGTTGCCTCACTCGTTCGAGATGTATTAGATCGTAATCTTTCTCGGTTTGTTGAGGAATTGTTGCAACAAGGCCGAATGGCTTTTGATGATATTTACGGTCTTTTAGAGCAACAGTTTGAGCGCTTGTCAGATATAGAAGCAGAAGTGATGTATTGGCTGGCGATCGAGCGCGAACTCGTTTCCCTAGAAGAACTTCGAGCCGACCTATTATCCCCAGTCTCAAAACAGCAACTCCTACAGGCTCTAACATCACTGCTGCGGCGCTCATTGATCGAGACAAGTGCAGCCAATTTCTCGCTCCAGCCTGTGGTAATGGAGTTTGTAACTGAACGCTTGGTTCAGCAAGTGTGTCAAGAAATAGTGACAGACCAGTTTAGCCGATTCAAGACGCATGCGCTCATGAAGGCGCATGCGTTGGAATATCTTCAAGAAGCTCAGGTACGGCTCATTCTTAAGCCAGTCCTTGATGGGTTAGTTTCTGTCTATGGCAGCACAAGCCGGATTGAAAATCAGCTAACTCAAATTCTAGCGATGCTGCGTCAAACAGCTCCACTCGAACCAGGATACGCAGGTGGAAACCTGTTTAATTTGCTCCGACATTTGGGAACAGACCTTCACAGCTATGATTTTTCGGACTTAATGGTCTGGCAGGCTGACTTGCGGCAGATAAACTTGCAACAGGTCTCTTTCGCTCACTCCAACCTATCCAAATCGGTGTTTTGGGAAATTAGCCACGGGGTGTTTTCAGTCGCCTTTAGCCCAGATGGCCAACTGTTAGCCGCAGGAGACCTTAAAGGTCAGATTCGTCTAGTGCGAGTGGCAGATGGCAAACTGCTGCTGACTTTGACAGGATCTACTGACTATATCTGGGCATTGGCATTTAGTCCCAACGGGCGGACACTTGCCAGCGCCAGCAATGACAAAACAATCAAGCTGTGGAATCCTCTGACGGGGGAGTGTCAGAAGGTATTGCCTGCAAATACCACCCATATCTTCTCAGTAGCTTTTTCACCTATCGGTCATCTACTCGCCGGGGGTGGGGACGACAATACGATCGGGCTGTGGTCATTGCATACCGGAGAACTCGTGCGGACATTTTCAGGGCATAGCCATTGGGTCATATCAGTTGCCTTCACTCCAAACGGCCAGATGTTGGTCAGTGGTAGTGATGATGGTGCCATCAAATTTTGGGATGTCCAGATGGGGAATTGTGTCAACACTCTTACTGGTCATGACAGCAATGTCTATGCAGTTGCCGTTAGCTCCAACAGCCACACCCTGGCAAGTGGAGGTAAGGATGCCTTGGTGAAGTTGTGGGATTTGGACACTGGCAGGTGTGTGTGGACATTGTCAGGGCATAGTGATGCAGTCAGATCTGTTGTCTTCTCTCCTGATGGCAACACTTTATGCAGTGGCAGTTGGGACAATACCCTACGATTGTGGAATGTGGACACAGGGCAGTGTTTGAGAACATTGCAGGGACATAGCAGTCAGGTGTGGTCAGTTGCTTTTGCCTCTAACGGTCGCCTGCTCGCCAGTGGCAGTTACGACCAGACATTCAAGTTGTGGGATGTCGAGACTGGTTGCTGTTTACGCACGATACAGGGATATAGCAATGGAGTCTTGTCAATCGCTCTGCTTCAGGGCAATAAGTTGGCTAGTAGTGGCCGTGACCCGCGAGTGCGTTTGTGGAACTTTGAGACTGGGCAGTACTTAGAAGTCCTACAGGGACATGCACAGCATGTTACATCGTTGGCTTTTAGTAAAAACAACCTGCTTGCCAGTGGGAGTTATGATGGCAAAGTGAAAGTGTGGAATGTTCAGAGTGGGCAATGCTCGATCACAATGTCCGGACATACGGATAAGGTACACTCAGTCGCTTTTGCCCCTGATGGCTGTATGCTAGCTAGCGCTAGTTCAGATCGCACACTGAAGCTCTGGTCAGTTGCAAATGGGCAATGTCTTAGGACTCTAGTGGGACATAGCAGCTATGTCTACTCAGTTGCTTTCAGTCCGAGTGGAAAGCTCCTTGCCAGTGGTGGTGAAGACATGACTGTGAAGCTGTGGCAGGTTGGTACAGGGCAGTGTGATCGCACATTGTTAGGACACACCGCTCTACTGTATTGTGTGGCATTTAGTCCTCAAGGAAGAATGGTTGTGAGTGCCGGTTACGATCGGACAGTCAGGATCTGGAATGTGAATGGTGAATGTCTAAAGGTTCTAGAAGGACATAGCGATTGGGTGTGGTCAGCCGTCTTCAGTCCAGATGGAAGAATGGTTGCCAGCAGCAGCAGTGACCAGACTGTAAAACTGTGGGATGTAGTCACTGGCCAGTGTCTGAACACGCTGCTAGGGCATACGAACCGGGTAAGAACTCTTGTCTTCACAGCCGATGGCAACACGGTCATCAGTGGCAGCGAGGATGAAACAATTCGACTGTGGGATATCCGCACGGGAGAATGTCTCAGGATACTGCAAAGCCCTGGACCATATGCCGGAATGAACATCACAGGAGCTACAGGACTAACTGAGGCTCAGAGGGCCAATCTCTTAGCTTTGGGGGCAATTGAGTGATGGTGCTACCTCAACGGATTAATAGAACGAAACCTCAAACAGAGTCCCGCCGTCGGGAAGATCCGCCTTGTAAGTGTGTCCGCACTTACCACATACATCTTTACTCTCACTTCACGCAATTTGCTAAATTGTTCACAGTGTTTTCGCCTAGGCTCCAACTTTAATCCGTTAAACTACAGACATATACGGACAATAACTATAGATGAACCCCTTAAAGGCGAAACGCCTCTAGAGCTGAGACTCTAGAGGCGTTTCGGCATTTACAGTAACACATGCCACACCGTTGGGGTGTTACACCTTTGACGGAACACGGAGGAAACAACGCTTGCTAAAATTTTATATACGAACCTTATAGCAATCGGGGCATAGCGCTCGGTATAGCTTTTTTATCTATGTGTCGATTAGTTGGCTACCTTGGCAATAGCATTCGGTTAGAGCAGTTACTCTATAAGCAAAAGTACGCCCTTTACCACCAGAGTTACCACCCTCAAGAATTAAAGTCAGGAGTCGTTTGTGCAGATGGAGTGGGCGTAGGCTGGTACGACGAGGAGGGTAAACCGTTTATTTACCGCAACACCATTCCAATCTGGAACGATCCGAACCTGGAAGAGTTGAGCCACTGCGTACAGTCCACCTGTGCCCTAGGCTATGTCCGCATGGCAGGCACAGGCGAATCGTTAGACATCAGCAACTGTCAGCCATTCCGCAGCGGCAAACTGCTGTTCGTTCATAATGGCGAGATCACCGACTTTCAGTCAACGCTCTATAGACCGATACGCTCTAGCCTCTCTGATTCCACATACCGTTTGATTCAGGGCATGACTGACTCAGAACACATCTTCGCACTGCTAGTAGAAATGTGGCAGTCGTCCCCAAACAGCACCCTGTTGTCAGTCTTACGAGCTACGATGCAAAAACTAGCTGACCTAGCGAGAGTCCACAACACCAGCTTTAGTGCCAATGTCATTGTTAGTGATGGTCAATCACTCGCGGCAATTCGCTACGCTTACGGCATGTCAGCCCCCACTCTTTATTGGTCTTGCAAACAGCACCACCCAACCCAAGTCGTTGTTGCCTCTGAGCCGTTATCCGACCAAAATTGGGTAGCCTTTCCTGACCAAAGTGCGCTGTTTTTTCAAGCGGAGTCGTTACAGCCAACGACTAGCCTACTGGGAAGTTGACCGCGATCGCTACCTGATCATAAAGCTAACTGCTCTAGGTCAGATGCCCAATGGACTTGACTCGCAACTTGCTGCGATTCCTACACTTTCTTCTATCATTGGTAATGATCCCCATCTCTGTCCTTAGCAGGGTTAAGCCATACTGTAAGTTTATTAAAAATTATTAAGCAGGTGACAGCGAGCGGTTCAGGCTGAACTGCTAACAACTTATTCGGAGATTCCAATGACATACGCTACCAACGACACTACAAAGAAAGCGCTAGAAGCCTTTCAGGGATTTGATGTAGATACTCAGCTCGGCTTATTGTGGTTCGGTTACAAAGATCTCAAAGACAAGCTGACTCCCGCAAACGCCAGTACGTCACAGGACACGGCTGGAGCGGTGTTTGACCAATTTAAGACAATGTCCCACGAAGAACAGCTACAGGCGCAGCGAGACATTGCTAGCAAAACCGATAACGATATCAGCCGCACCTACAGTGCCTTGAGTTCCAGTGGCAAACTGGATTTGTGGTTGCGTCTAGCACAAGGCATGGAAAGCGGTACCATTATCCCAGTGCCATCTGATTACGAACTACCTGCTGAAACAAAAGATTTCGTAGATATGATCACGAGTCTGGAGTTTGAAGAGCGGATCAATTTCACCCGCAGCTTGGTAGTAGAAATGGGTGCAAATCCCAAGTAATCTCAAATCGGTCGAGTATCCACGGTTGAGTGATATTGAACTAACTCGTTTGTAGCTGCGTCTTGGCGCTAAAGCACAGCTACAAGTGAGGGCAGAGCCTTAAGTCAATGCCCTTCATTCACAAAACACCTGTGTGCAGTCGGCAGTGCCAACCACTCCAGTGAGTGGGTGGACACTGCCCACAGTTATTTCTAGTAAAATACTAATACACGTATACGGCTTTCTCTACACCCCTAAGTTTACGTATTTGCTAGAGTTGTAACCAATTCTGTAGCAATCCTATTGAAGTTAAGAACGTGAGCGTTCCTGTGTACATACGTTACATATGACGTATACGCAAGCTGTTCGTAAGCGACTTAGGCTTGCTATGTATTTAAAAGCCTCAATAAAACAATTAACTACTCTACTCTTAGCAGCGCGAAAGCTTTAGTAAGTACGATGAAACTATCAACAATTTTCAGCAAAGAGCGGGGCGAAATCGAGAAAGAAATCAGCAAGGCAACCAGTCTCAGTCGGGTAACTGAGCTGGTTCAAGATCGCATTGATGACCTTGAAAAGATCTATATCGGTGGTAAGCTGACTGTAGCCCAAGTCCGCTTGGCTTCCTCTTTCCTGGAGACACTGCGGCAGTCTATAGCCGTCACGACCACAAGCGAGAAGGTCTTGGATCCGAAACCTCAAAAAATAGTTGATCGGGTCATATATTCCCCTAATAGCTTGATTCTAAAGGTTTTGCAGGCGCTGATTTGTGTAGGCATTTTGAGTTCGTTAGTTCCGTTGACTCAGACTGCTCCTGGTGCATGGATGACGATATTGCTAACGTTTCTACTTGTAGGAATAGAAGTTGTCATTCAACGCGACAAAGACAAGCCAGATTCAACGCCTCTGGTTGATGAAGCACCTCCAACTGCCGTACCAGTTGATAGTAAAGTTCTTTTGGACAACATTGCCGAGGCTCTAGACACCATCGACCTTGCAGTTGCTTCAGCTGGAGAAGGCAAAACGATTGACTCCAGTGGAATAGAAGAACTTCCAGAACTGCTAAATTTCCTTCAAAGGTTGATGGGTGCGTCAGTTCTCGAAAAGCCCCAGATGATGCTTCAACTCAGTAAACTTCTGCCACAGATTTTGCTGGAGCAGGGAATTCGCTCTCAGATTTATCAACCGGATGTGGAGCAGAGCGATCGCGAGTATTTTGATTTCGAGCCAAGTATTGACCGCTCCGCCAAGGAATACTTGACGATAACTCCGGCTCTGTTGAAAGGCGATCGCCTGATTCGCAGAGGTCGAGTCATTGAGCCAGCCCATGAAGCTAAAGAATAAAGCTTTTAGTTGTCAAAGAATAAAGGTGGGTCATTGTAACAGTACACAATTTCTGCGATCGTTCCATTGACGCTGGTGCCTGTAATGGGATCGTGATTAAAAAAGAATAGGAGACAGAATGATTTCGCCAGTTATAGAAACAATCGGTTTTGATCTAGGGCACGGTGAAACAGCCGTGGCTAAGGCAAGAGTGGGGACCAGCGAACCACCCGAAATGCTTGAAGTGAACAACAAGAAAGTTCAAATCACCGCGATTGGCTGGCATCCCGATCTCGGCTATCTTGTTGGCGAACAAGCACTGATTCAGGCTGGCGTCACTCAGCTCAAAATTTCTTTCAAGCAAAAACCAAACAACGATCCCAATTACAGGGAGACAGTCCGCAGTTTTCTCGAAACTTACTACCGCCTGCTGAAAGAGAATAAACAGATTGAAGGTGGTGAGAACAGCAGCTTTTACGTTGGTTGCCCTTCAGGATGGTCAGTCGGCGAACGGGAGGAGTACCAAAAGCTGCTTGAGGAAGCTGGCATTCCATCACCGAGAGTCGTTTCCGAATCGCGGGCTGCTTTCATGCAGGCCAAGGAAGCCGGTAAACTAGCCTATGACAAGCTCAAATCAGCGGTGTTGCTTGTTGATATTGGCTCTTCAACTACGGATTTTACCCTTGTCAAGAGCCTGCACGAGATCCCGATGGATTTTGGCAGTAATGCTTTAGGAGCATCCCTCATCGATAAAGCTATTTTTGCTCGGACTCTCGCCAACCACGAGCAAAAAGCGCTACTCGAAAGGGTGTTCGAGGAATATCCGCATCACCAAGCCCGTTGTGAACTCGCCTGCCGCAAAGCGAAAGAAGACTTTTTCTCCAACGAACAGCTTTATAGCAATCCGCAATCATTTGCGCGTGGCTTTGAGTCGATCAACGAACAGATTTACTTTATCCCTCAAGTCAACAAACAGATTATGGGGGAGATTTTGGACCAGCCCTTGCCTGAACTTGACGGTAAGAGTTGGATTCAGTCCTTTCGTGAGGCGGTGGGTGAAGCAAAGGCAGAGCTAGACCGACAAAGTCTCGTGCCGAAAATTGTGCTGATGACGGGTGGCGCATCTCGCATGAGGTTTACGCGCCAAATTTGTGAGGAAATCTTTCCCGAACCTGAATCTCAAGTTTATCCTGACTCAGAACCCGAACGATGCATCGCACTGGGACTAGCGCGGGTAGGACGATGGGACCTCCGCGCCGCTGCATTTAAAGAAGAAATTGATAAATTGTTCTATTCCAAAAAGCTCGAAGAACTGATCGAGAAGCATATTCCAGAACTCATCGAACTGCTGACAAAGCCACTGTCTGACAGTTTGATTGAGAACGCAATTAAATCGGGTTTGAAAGACTGGCAAAGCAACAAAGTCAGAACTTTGGCTGAACTGGAGAGTTCTATGCAGAAGCGGGCGGAGCAGTGGCTTAAAAGCGATCAGGCTCAGCAGACGATTGACAGTAAGTGTGTTATGTGGTTCAACCGCAGCATTCAACCTGACTTAGCCGCAGAGACCGATCCTATTTGCCGCCAGTTTCAAATTCCCAGAAGCAGCTTGAGGTTTGAGGAAGGTATCACTCCTACCGTAGTCAGCCCGGAATTGTCGCTCGGAGACACCATTCTTGCCGACACGGTAGCATTTATTGTCAATTTGGCAATTGGTGGAGGTGCCATCAGCAGTATTGTAGCTCTGATCTTAACTGGGCATTTAGTCTGGCCTATTGCCTTGGTCTATGGTGCTTCGGTTTTAGCTGCGGGAGTGGAGCTATCTAAAAAGAGTGTCCAAGAGGCAATCAAGACGCAGATAGATATCCCCAGTTGGAGTCGTTCTAGTTTTTTGAGCGACAAGAAGATAGACTCTATTTGCGAGCAAATAAGTCCGGAATTGCAGAAAGTTTTTAAAAAGCAGCTCGTAGAAAATCGACAGACTTTTGACGAACTGATTGGGAAGGTTGGGCAGGAACTGAAAAAGCCCTAAATACCAAGGCGGAAGAGGCAGTTATCTTGATTCAGTAGGGGGATTTTAGGGCATTGGGCATTGGGTAAGTGACAACGTCGGGGTTCAACCGACCAATCACGATTCCTGTTACAATTCTTCCCCTAGTTCCTTAAGCCGTGCGGCTAAACTGTCTGCCCGTTGACGTTCGGTGTCTGCCCGTTGACGTTCGGTGTCTGCCCGTTG
>CAXUIV010000168.1:0-8528 GCA_964250875.1 uncultured bacterium | reverse complement strand
TTGAGCGAAACGCTGCGGCTATCGAGCAAAGCAACACGGCTATTCAGCAACTGGCTATCAGAGTTGACCGAGTCTCACAAAATTTAGAAGCCAGCGTTAATGAATTAGCACAGTATATAGTTCAGCTAGGTGATCAAGCTGAAGTAGATAGGACTGTCATTAGAGGAATTCAACTTGAAAACCAGCGCATTCTTGAGTATTTGTTCGGGCAACAGCGCAATGGCAACGGTGAAGGAAGGGCTTGACAATTCCCTATTAAGAAGTTAGAGGAGTTTCTATCATCTCCTCATAATCCGCAGCAGAAGTTGGATCAGTCCCGGTCGGTACTCCGATTGCCCGACAAACAAGTGTCAGCAAAACCACTAAACCCAGATTAACGACCAGAGCTGCAATTGCCGCATAGATAGACACAGTTGTATCGCCAAATTGCAGCGGGAAAATTGGTTTAAAACCTTGGGAGATTACCATCGCTGTGCCTGCAATCATACCACCAGTCCAGCCAGCAATTAGAGCAAAACGGTGGAACCAGTTTGTGTACAGTCCCAGAAAGACCGCAGGTAAGGTCTGCAAAATCCAGACTCCACCAAGCAGTTGGAAGTTAATGATATTCGTCGTTGGCAAACCCAGAATAAATATTAGGGCACCGAATTTAACTACCAAAGATGTCACTTTGGCGACGTTGCACTCTTCCTCCGTGCTACAGTTGGGGCGAAAATACTCCCGGTAGATGTTGCGGGTGAATAGATTGGCGGCAGCAATAGACATAATCGCCGCTGGCACCAAAGCGCCGATCGCGATCGCCGCAAAGGCAAAACCCGCAAACCAGCCCGGAAAAACCGCGCTGATTAGTGCCGGAACCGCACCACTAGCCTTGTAAGCAGCAGGCAACTTGACATGAGCAGCCAGCGCCATATAGCCCAGCAGTGCTACTGCTCCTAACATAAAAGAGTAGATAGGCAAAAGTGCGACATTGCGTTTAATCACGCCACAATCTCTACTACTGAGAATGCCTGTAAGTGAATGAGGATACAGAAACAGCGCCAGTGCCGAACCCAATGCCAAGCTGACATAGGCTGGATACTGGGCTGGTGCCAGAATTTCATGGAAAGTTTTAGGCTGTAGCAACGCTTGTTGGTGGACTGCGGCAAAAACACTGCCAAATCCACCTAGCTTGAGGGGAATATAGACAATCGCCACTACCATCACAGTTAAGACCATCACATCTTTCACCAAGGCAATCATCGCTGGAGCCCGCAAACCACTGGTATAGGTATAGGCTGCCAGAATCACGAAGGCGATAACCAGCGCCGCCTCTACTGGAATTCCCATCTGCGCGATACAGACTTCAATACCAAACATCTGAAGGGCAATGTAAGGCATAGTAGCCAGCAGTCCAGTCAGCGCCACAAGTAGGGCTAATAAGCTACTGCCAAAGCGTTCGCGCACAAAGTCGGCAGCCGTAACATAGCCGCGACGCTTAGCCACTGTCCAAAACTTGGGCATCAAGAGATAAATAAAGGGAAAAACCAGAACTGTGTAGGGAACGGCAAAAAAGCCTAATGCACCTGAGGTATAGAGAGCCGCAGGCACCGCAATGAAGGTATAGGCAGTATAAAGATCTCCTCCTAATAAAAACCAGGTGATCACAGTGCCAAAGCGCCTACCAGCTAAACCCCACTCATCAAGCAAGTTCAAATCGGCGCGATGCCAGCGAGCAGCGACAAAGCCCAAAACTGTCACCAGAACAAAAAACAGAATGAAAACGGTCAACGCTACCCAATCAATCATGAGTGCTAATAGTTTTATTGCAAAAGGATAAGGAGTGCTGAATAGAAAAGCACTTTTCTGTTCTATGCTTTTAACTTATATAAAACCGCTGTTAATATAGCAGTAAGAACGACCCAGAGTAATTGATACCAGTAGAAAAAGGGAATGCCGATTAGCTCTGGTTGATCGGTGTTGTAAAAAGGTGGCCACGACAGCGCAGTCACAGGAATAATTAGGAACCAGCGCAGCCAGACGCGACTGTTTGGGATACGACGACTCACTAGGATTCTTCCTTAATATTAGTTAGCGACTAGTCAACGCAACAGTGTAGCACTATCCGCTTGATACCTCGTAATTCGTGCGTAATTAAGCGGTAGTCACAGATTAGCTTGACTATTACAAAGTTAACTCTGAAGAGATGAAAGACACAATGTCGTTTGAGGAACCTGGATTTCCAATTTAGGAAAAGTCATCCGTTGTTAAGATTCTTCACGTATTGTTTGCAACTGATCAATAACCAGTAACAACGGACGTTTTTTTGCTAATTTACCACCTGAGCGCCATGCTTACGGGGGTCATCTGCTCCAGAGGCAGGTGCAACAGGTGATTCAAACTTAGAAACCTGACCGGGACGAGATTCAGACCCACTAGCACCGTAAGGCAGAGGCAAGCCAGCAACTAGAGCATCCAAGTTAGATGCCATGATTGTACGGGGTTGCTCGCCGATTGTTTGGGCGATCGCCCTACCATCTGTACCGAGAAACACAAAATGAGGAATTCCATCCACCCGGTACTTCAGCATCTCCGGCAGCCACTTATTGTTGTCCACATTCAGCATGACAAAATTCAACCTATCAGCATACTGCTGTTTCAGCTCAGCAATATCCGGTGCCATAGCCTGACAGACAGTACACCAGTTAGCATAAAATTCCATCAAGCTTGGCTTCCCGTTACCCAACGCCACCTCCAACGGCGTTGATTCTTTATCTAAACTAGTAAGAGAAACCGAATTATTCTGAGTCTGTAGACCCAAAAACAGAGCTACACTCAACACCACAGCGACAGAAGCAATCAAGAAATTTTTTACCCGACTACCACCAGTTGAGGCATCCACTACCATCGGCGTTCCATCTAAATTGCCAGCCATAACCAATTATTACGATTATTACAACTTATTAAATCACCATCATCCTAACAAACCTCCAACATTTCTCTTCCCTCTCTTCCTCTGCGCTCTCTGCGCCCACCGCAAGTTTTCCGGGAGGCACAGCCTCACCGGAAACTTGCTCTCAGCGGTTCGATAAATGAAAAAACGAGTAACACTCACCTTCCCCAAACGCACCGTCCAGATGCCAGTCACCTACCGACTAGCAAAAGACTTCAACGTCGCCGCAAATATTATCCGCGCTGCCGTCGCCCCCAATCAAATTGGCAAACTAGTCGTTGAGCTATCAGGAGATATCGACCAGCTAGACGCAGCAATTGAGTGGATGCAGGCGCAGCATATCGGCGTCTCCCTCGCTTTAGGTGAAATCCTGATCGATGAAGACATCTGTGTCCACTGTGGTTTGTGTACTGGCGTTTGCCCCACCGAAGCTTTGACCCTAGACTCGCAGTTTCGCCTCAGCTTTACGCGATCGCGCTGCATTGTCTGTGAGCAGTGTGTTCCTACCTGCCCAGTTCAGGCAATTTCCGCCAACCTCTGAGGCCATTTTAGATTTTGGCTTGAGAAACTCTAGACACAACTTATTGTTGCTAGCTCCTAGCTCATGCTAAGATGACAAACTTCCTTTAACCTGAGCTTAACCTGCGGAGAGTGTAACTACTATGGCCTCGCCAACACGAATCAAAACTAAAACCTTGGGAGATTGGGCCTCCCTAGCGATCAAGAAACACTTGCAGAAGGTCATTAAGCACGAGGAAGATGTACTGCACGACCAGGACCCAGAAGCACTGCATCAAATGCGCGTGGGGATGCGGCGTCTACGCAGTGCTGTCAAGGGTTTTGCCCCAGCTCTTTCGCTGCCGAAGCCTGCTCAGGAGGAGAAGATTGGCAAAATTGCTC
The DNA here is from genome assembly GCA_964250875.1 of uncultured bacterium. GTDB lineage: Bacteria > Cyanobacteriota > Cyanobacteriia > Cyanobacteriales > Chroococcidiopsidaceae > CAXUIV01. The sequence goes on along the minus strand of CAXUIV010000168.1, from coordinate 4,696 downwards.
ATCAGTTAGGCTCCCTGCGAGATTTGGATGTGCTGCGGGAAACCTTACAAACCCGTTACAAGCCGACTTTACCCCCAGAAGAACAAGAGGCTTTGAAAACGGCTCTAGCTCGCTTGGTGCAGCAGCGTCGTCAGACTTTAGCAGCAGTGCAGAAAACGCTAGAACATCAGCGCTACAACAATCTGAAGCAGTCTTTGAAAAAATGGCTAAAGCAGCCGACTTATCAAGAAATTGCCCAAATGCCAATTCAGGAAGTGCTGCCAGATCTCCTGTTGCCTGAAGTTAGCAGGTTGTTGCTTCACCCAGGATGGCTAGTAGGAACCACATTTAAACAGGGAATTAATCTCCAGGAACTGGATGCCGAGATGGTACAGCGACTGTCAGCCCAAGGACTACTGCTCCACAGTCTGCGGAAGGAAACCAAGCGGGTACGGTATCAAATGGAGTTGTTTACTGACTTCTATGGCGAACCATTTGCGGCTTATATCGAAGATATAAAGACTATTCAAGAAATTTTGGGACAGATTCAAGATAATTTGGTCTTATCCCAGTTTTTGACTGATGTCCTAGGGTCAAAAGTCAAAAGCGTTCTTCCTACTTTGACTGAGCAGCTAGCGCAAACAAACTACCAAGCATGGCAGCAGTGGCAACCCATACAGCAGCGCTTTCTGAGTCCCGAAACCCGACAAGGCTTGCACTTGGCCATACTTCAGCCTAATACTGTTTGAAAACCGTCCCCAGTAAAAGGAGACACCTATGATCAAACGTATCTTGACAGATGAGATGCGTGACCCCAAAACGCCTCCAGATGTCATCATTCAACCGCAGGCACGCGCCCCTGTTACAGACCCAACCCTCGGCATTCCTGTTAACGTCAACAGACAGGGGACTCCTCGGAGCCGTCTCGTCACAATTGGTGACTCTCTAACCCAAGGTTTTCAGAGTGGGGCGATTTTCAATACTGACATCTCATATCCCATGCTAATCGCTTGGGAAATGGGTTGGGACGACTACCTGCGTCATCCCCACTTCAACGGGTATGGAGGAGTGCCGCTCAACCTGGAGTGGCTATGTCGGCATCTAGAGCAGAAGTTTGGCAACCAGATACGCTGGTGGGAGTTGGGCGCTGCTTTGTTTGAGATCCGCCACCTGCTGGATGAAATAGAGGATTATTGGGAACACGGCCCTGGCTCTCGCATACCGTATGAACAAGGAATCAATCACAACTTAGCTTTCTATGGTTCTGATTTGCGGGATAACCTTGCACGCAATGCGGACATCTGCCTTGCGGAAATCAAGCAACCATCAAAAAGTAACCCAATAGTACCGCTCGTGGCGAATGGCTATCAGATCTCTGCTTTGCGAGTGCTGAACTCGGCACGCAACCAATCGGGAAAGGGACTTACGCCCCTTCAGGCAGCGGCAGCACTGGGTGCAGAGGGAACATTGGAGTCCGAGGATGGAGACGGTATTGAAACGCTGATTGTTCTACTGGGTTCCAACAATGCATTGGGCAGCGTTGTGCAACTGCGCGTAGCCTGGAGTGATGATGGCTACGACGATTTGGAAAAGAAAGACAAGAGCGGGTTTACTGTTTGGCGTCCGATTCACTTTCAGGCTGAACTCGACAAGGTCGTAGCGGAAGTTAAGCAAATCCGGGCGCGACATGTGATTTGGGGAACAGTTGCTCATGTAACGATCATTCCGATTGCCCGTGCTGTGGGGCCTAAGGTAGCTCCGGGGTCTCGTTACTTTCCGTACTACACGCGGCCTTGGACTAGCAACAAAGATTTTAATCCCAAAGACGACCCAAATATTACGGAGCAGGAGGCTAGAGCGATCGACAGCGCGATCGACCAGTACAACGATGCGATCGCCGAAGCGGTGAAAGAGGCTCGCCAGGAAGGTAGAGATTGGTATCTGTTTGAGACGGCTGGATTACTAGATCGCTTGGCATCCCGACGCTATATTGAAGATCCATTAGCAAGACCTGCATGGTGGACCCAGTATGAACTACCGCAGGAGCTACGGGCGCTGTCACCTGTCCCCGACTCTCGCTTCTACAAATCCGATGCATCTGGTCGCCAGAGCGGTGGTCTATTCTCAATGGATGGCATTCATCCTACGACAATTGGCTACGGCATCATCGCCCAGGAGCTAATTAATATCATGCAGCTTGCCGGTGTCAAGTTTTACCTAGGAGACGGTCACACCGAGCGCACTGGCCCTATCCAAGTAGATTTCAAGCGCTTAATCGGTTTGGATACACTGATTTCCGACCCACCGCGATCGCTCTCCAGCGACCTGAGTTGGCTGGGCTGGCTTGACCAAAAGCTGAATGTCTTCGAGCGTTTGCTGGGGCGAGGGGGCTGAGAAGGTGCGGAGTGCGGAGTTCTGAGTTCGGGGTTTGGGGCTGGCGATTACTCCGCACTCTTCAACTCTTAAACTCCGCACTCCGCACTCACTAGTGACCATTAGAAGACCAATGCGGGGGATCGATGTAGGGCAGCTTATAAACCTCATAGGAAGCACCTACGGCCCAAAGGTCCTGATTCTCAACGCCGTTTTGGGGAGCGCCAATCTCAGCTATGTTGCCATTAGCATCCTTGATTTTGAGCGTACCTGACCAGGTAATATTCCAGTCAATTGCTAGCCTTAGGGTATGAAGAGACTCGAGGGCAACCGGATTGCCGCCGATACCATAAGCGTCTACCATTTGGGAAGCCGCTAGTAATGACCCGGCATTGGTGTAATGTACCCAGTCAATATCAACTCCAGCTTTGGAGGGGACATCCTCTGGAGCAACTTCTCCTCGGTCAATTGCGGCAGCGTAATGCATCAGATAAGCTCTTTCAGAAGGCCGATAGGTTGCGGTGATAATTGTTTGAGCCCCAGCGTCAATCATCGCTTTTTGAAATGCCTGCACCTGTTCGCGAAAGGGTGAGACTAAATCAGAGATCGAGCGGCTGGTTTGAAAGTAGTTATACCACTGTGGTCCACTGAGGCGAAACCGCAATCTTTTTGCGTAGCCGTTGATCAGATCTAATGCTGGTCCGAAGTCAGACCCCAGCTTCTGCTTGGTGGCGGTAAGATGAAGCTCTATTTCGCCACGCAAGCGCACGTCCCTTTGCAGATAAGCTTCGGCCAATCCCTTGATACTGAGGAGGCCAAAGTCCCCATCTTCTGTCAAAGGAGGCGTGAGCGTGGCGACTGTATTTAAGCTATGCTGTAGGTCTTTCACCTGCGCTGGACCAAACCGGACGTAGTCCAGCAGCATCCCGGCATAGAAATTGGGTACTTTGTAAATAAAACCCTGATTCAGTGCCTTGGCATAGGTTGTGTTGTCTACGACTCCATTAACGGGTACGTTGACAGCACGCTGGTAGCTACGAGTTGCTTGGTCAGTGATGTTGCCAAAGTCACCATCGGCAGTTCCAACTTGATAGTTGACCTCGTTCAAAAAATTCTGCCAAGCTACAACGGCAGGACCCTGAGAGCCTTTTTTAATTGTGGACAACTTCAAAACACTAATATTAAAAGTCATTCGCTCCGTCCTCAAACCTGATTATTCTCTTTCACTGATTCTTTAGCTAGGAGGTGCGTTAGATATATTAACGCACCTTACTTTTAAGCTTCAATATCCAAGTCGCTCATAGCGATCGCAAAATCCAGAATGTACTAGGCCCAAATTAAACTCACCCAGGTTTTCGGTCCAATAATGCCGTCAGCCTGTAACTTTTTCGACTTCTGAAAGGCGATTACGGCCTTCTGCGTTTGGGCGTTAAAGACACCGTTCACAGCACCAGGATCGAACTCTGGTTTCTTCAAATTTTTCAGCTGTTGTTGAATTTCCTTCACGTTTAAGCCTGTTGAGCCCTCCTGAAAAATGTTGAATTTGTCAAGGTCAGATGAACCACTAACCCCAGCAACATTGTCTACATCCCCTTGATATTGGTGGATCAGCCAGTTTCCCGTGCCCCAACTACTGGGAACATAAGGTGTGGACACACCAAAATGAGCAACCCACAAAGGATATTCGGCAAAATCTGAAGGGTTACCGAGGGTATCAATCCAGAAGTTCGGAAAAGTGTAAATGATTGGCTTGATGTTCTTGCCAGTTCGTTGCTTGATTCCGCTCTCGACCTCATTCAGCCATTGCCTGATGCCGCTGATAATGAAATCAATGTCATCGACATCATCGCTCACTTCCACGTCCAACACTGGTGGTAGGTCTCCAGGTTCAAGCTTCACAGTGTTCAGAAAATGTTGTGCCTGTTCTACAGGAGGGGATGTATGGGGATGAAAGAAGTGGTAGGCACCCCGAATAATGCCATCCATTTTCATCACTGGCCAATGGTGATCAAAGGCTTGGTCCGTTATCGTCAGACCCTCGGTTGCCCTGACAAAGGCGAATGTCTTGCCAGAATTCTTAACGGCTGTCCAATCCACCGAACCGTCACCTTCGTAGACGTCAATACCATACATAGCTGCATCCTCCTTGTTGTAGTTTTTGAGAGATGGACGGGTGTCTTAGCTTTACCCTACGCCCTAAGTGTCCCGCTCTAACCTAGTAACATACAATCATCTACGGCAAACTTTAGATGAAAGTTCAGGGTTACGCTTAAACCATCACTGTCGTTGGTGCTATCTTCATGAACCGTTCTGCGGCTTCTGCGGCTAGCAGCGTCTCACCTGA
>CAXUIV010000167.1:5285-8537 GCA_964250875.1 uncultured bacterium | reverse complement strand
GGTGGGAGGATGGGGTGATAGAAAACTACTTTCCTTATCTTAGAATAGTCACCTCTCTGGCTTTAACCAAGGAAAAAGGTAGAAAAACCTACCACTCCAGCGCCAAGCGCTTTTTAGGTAAGTCCTTATGTTTAAAAGTCTTATTTTTAGGGATGTCGTTGCTTGATAATAACTCCCCATCTCCCCACCTCCCCATCACCGCGACCGACGATCCGTAGACGGTGCTCTCTGGAAAGTGGCAATTAATAAACAGACAATACCAACGTTGATGAATACGTCTGCTAGATTAAACACGGGAAATTGAATCAGTCGGAAGTCCAGGAAATCCACGACGCGACCGTCAACAAATCGATCGATGCCATTGCCCAACGCGCCTCCTAAGATGAAGCCGTAACCTAGTTGTTCAAAAGTGTTCATTAACGGACCAAACCAGGCTAGGGCAAGCAGCCCCAGAGACACGGCTAAAGATAACCAGCGCAACCACTCTACCTCCCCAGTCAACAGACTAAAAGCCGCACCAGTATTTGTGATGTATGTGATGTGAAACACTCCTGGTAGTAAAGGTCGTGTCTCTCCCAATTGAAAGCTTCTCACTACCCAATACTTAGTTACCTGGTCTAGAACCAGACTAATGATGGCAGCAATCCAGAAGAGCTGGTTTTTGAGACGCATGGCAGTTGGCAGCTATTAATAGAACATTAAGTGTCGCCAAGCGTAGGCTATGACTGTGACGGCACAAACAATCACAAGCTGTCCTGGTAGAGGATAAAGCGAGTATCTAAGAGCAGTTTGCAGTATGGGTAGCGCCCCCGTATCTACCCCAACCGTCTGTGCGCCCGCCCACGTGCCGACGTGGCTCAGAGCCAGATATGCCAAGCCAGTGAGATGAACTGTTAGCAGACCACAAATACAGCTAAAGGCAAGAGACTCTAATCGGGGTGGTGCTTGGAAGGCGAGAAAGCCACAAACCCAAGCCCCAGGAATAAAGCCTAATAAATATCCAAAGTTGGGCTGCTTAAGGTAGCCGATACCACCACCTTGAGCAAATACAGGGAGCCAGGTTAGACCGACAACTAAATAGGCAATTTGGGAGAGCGCTCCGGCGTTTTTACCTCCCAAGCAGCCCACCAGCAATACTGCACCGACTTGATAGGTCACACCTAAAGAGAGAGTCTGAATTCCATGTTGACTCCAACTCCAGGGAGGACTGGTCATGTGAGCTTCCAGAAAGGTACCACCAATGGTCAAGAGTAGGCCGATCAGGGACCACAGCAGTTGATTGGGAGCAGCTACCATCTGGAAATAAGGGGGGTGAACTCGGTATCCCTTTTGAGAATAAGGGGTAGAGGGGGTAATAGGGTAGAGTCTTAACCATAACTGGTTAAGCCTGGGTTGCTTTCCACCCGCCATTATGACTCTAGCAGCGAATCCGGTAGTAAGTTTTAGTATCTTTACTTCTTATGAAGAAATGCCGTCTATAGACGATGGATTCATGTTTTCTTAACCTTTTCTTTACATTGCTCTGATAGGTTGAAAGCAAAATCCTCTGTTTATGTCAGCGCAATTCAGAGTCACCAGATGCTTCAGGCAGGGAGCCTACTAAAACATCGCAGTGGCTACACAATTTTCAGGAAATTATGACCTTACCAGCCGCAGAGAGACATATAGAAGCCCAGCCGCGTTCACAGCTAGCGCGAAATTTGGACAAGGGCTTTATCTTGCTGACCCAGGCATTCGCACTTGCAGTTGCTGGTATCTTAATTTGGATAGCGATAGAGGTAGCAATCCAAGCTACACCAGCAATCCAGCAATTTGGCGGCAAGTTTTTTTTCACTAGTGCCTGGGATCCGGTCAACAACGTGTACGGCGCGCTGCCTCAGATTTATGGAACAATTGTCACTTCGGCGATCGCCCTGCTCATTGCTGTGCCGATTGGAGTTGGAGTGGCACTCTTTCTGAGCGAAGACTATCTGCCGCGCAAAATTCAGCTGGTGTTTGTCACCCTAGTGGAATTGTTGGCAGCCATTCCCAGCATTGTGTATGGTTTCTGGGGACGCACTGTTTTAATTCCCTTTCTGACACCCTTAGAACAAGGGCTTAATACTTATTTCGGTTGGCTACCCATTTTTAACACCCCACCGCAGGGACCGGGATTACTGCCAGCGGGTATCATTCTATCAATTATGGTTTTGCCAACGATCGCCGCCATCTCCCGCGACTCCTTAATCTCCGTATCCCCCGACCTGCGTCAAGCTGCATTTGGTCTTGGTGCGACTCGTTGGGAAACGATTATTAAAGTGATACTGCCAGCCGCTTTTTCAGGCATTATCGGCGCAGTGATGCTAGCGCTGGGTCGTGCGATCGGTGAAACCATGGCGGTGACACTGATGATTGGTAATGCCAACAACATTAGTACCTCAATCCTGGCACCAGCAAATACAATTCCCTCACTACTAGTCAACCAGTTTAATGAGGCGAGTGGTCTGCAAGTAGCAGCGCTAATGTACACAGCCTTGATCCTGTTTGGCATCACACTGCTGGTAAACATCTTAGCGCTGTCCCTGGTGCGCCGAGTACAGCGGATTTGATAGGGGTCATGGTTCGTTGTGCTTAGGATGACGCTTGACAACGAACAACCAAAAACCAAAAACTAACAACTGACGAGTTCAATATGGTATCTAGACCGCAAGATCAAATTTCAACATCTGGCAGTCTCAAGCGTTCTCCCATGTCCCCAAGGACCCTGTTTGGGATGGTCATGGACGGGTTGGTGTTCGCTACTATTACCCTTGCCCTGATCCCCTTGCTGGCGGTTCTACTATATGTTGTAGCCCAGGGTATTGGCAGTCTTAGCCTGGACGCATTTCGGGAGCTGCCACCGCCGCCATTGGTAGAAGGAGGAGGTTTTGGTAACGCCATCGTGGGCACGCTGCTGATGGTAGCGATCGGAGCAGTAATCAGTATTCCATTTGGCGTGCTGGCAGCAATTTATCTGTCAGAGTTTAGCTCTGGAAAAATTGCTGACTGGACCCGGTTTGCCACAAATATTCTCAGCGGAGTGCCCTCGATCATCGCGGGTGTGTTTGCCTATGGAGTACTCGTACTGACGTTCCGTCGTTACTCGGCTATTGCTGGAGGGTTTGCCCTTTCCATCCTCATGTTGCCGATTATTGTTCGCACTACGGATGAAGCCTTACAGTTGGTGCCAAGAGAACTGAGACAGGCTGCCGTAGGTATGGGAGCGACAAACTT
>CAXUIV010000167.1:1854-5185 GCA_964250875.1 uncultured bacterium | reverse complement strand
TTAGGTGATATTTATGAGCTATGACACTCAAACATCCAACCAAACTGACACTGTTTTACGGGCGGAAAGACTAAATATCTTCTATGGCAGTTTTCTAGCCGTTAGGGACATTTCCCTGGATATTCCGAGAAATCGGGTTACAGCTTTTATTGGGCCTTCAGGCTGTGGGAAAAGTACCTTACTGCGATGCTACAACCGTCTCAACGATCTCATTAAGACTTTCCGAGCAGAAGGTAAGGTTTATTACCAAGGTCAGGACCTTTACAGTCCTGAAATCGATCCAGTAGAGGTGCGGCGGCGAATTGGAATGGTGTTTCAGAAACCGAACCCGTTTCCTAAATCAATCTATGACAATATCGCCTTTGGGCCTCGCATTAATGGTCACAAGGGCAATATGGATGAATTAGTAGAGCGATCGCTCCGGCAGGCAGCCCTATGGGATGAAGTCAAGGACAAACTCAAAGAAAGTGGCCTCTCGCTGTCAGGCGGACAACAACAGCGATTGTGCATCGCTCGAGCGATCGCGACTGAACCAGACGTTGTGCTGATGGACGAACCCTGTGCTTCTCTTGACCCGATCTCCACTCTAAAGGTTGAAGAGTTGATCCAGGAACTCAAGGAGCAGTACACCATTATCATCGTCACCCACAACATGCAGCAGGCCACGCGAGCATCGGATCTGACAGCCTTTTTCAACGTAGAGACTGCACCTGATGGCAAGCGCACAGGCACCTTGGTGGAATTTAACAAAACTGAGGTTATCTTCCAAAACCCTCAGCAAAAGGCGACACAAGAGTATGTCAGCGGACGGTTTGGCTAGAGGAAAATTCTAAGTATGTAGAAACGTTGCATACAGCGCCTCTACATGCTTATATGAACCGTATTGATTTCTATTCCCCAGTCCACAACGGCATTATCTCCTAGACTACACTTTAAATACGGCATAGTTTTCCGCGTCAGACACTGTACGCTGTTAAATTGGCTATTGCACCGTAAACGCCTGTTTGACTCAATGACTAAAAAAAACAAATCGTCCCTCCTGCTGACTCTAGGGGCAGCTGGCTTACTAATTGGTGGCGGTGCTGCAGCCTACTGGTTTTTACTCCAGCGAAACGGGGTACCAGGGGATGTACCCGTAGGTGTCAATATCATTCCCCAAAGTGCCTTGCTAGCCATTTCTGTTTCCACCAATCCAAGTCAGTGGCAGCAGCTGCGGCAGTTTGGGACAGCGAAGACACAAGCTCAATTAGACCAAACTCTGGCGCAGTTGCGCGATCGCTTTCTCACTAGCAATGGCTACGACTACCAGCAAGACATTCAGCCTTGGGTAGGCAAAGAGGCAACCATTGCGTTTCTGTCACCTCAAGACAATCCTGGTAGCAATTTCCCCACATCGCCAACCGCTAGCCAACAGTCTTTCGAAGTTGTGCTGCCAATAGCTAACCCAATTGCTGCCAAGCAGCTCCTAGAAACTAAGAGCCTGAAGCAGGGCAAATGGGTTGACCGTACCTATAAAGGGTTTGCAATTAAAGAAACGCAAGGTGTGCCCTCTCAAAACTACTCAGCCACTGTGCTAGATGGGCGTTTTCTGGTGGTCACAGACAGCTCCAAAGCAACAGAACTCGTCATTGATACCTACAAAGGTGGAGCTTCCCTAGCCGCAACATCTGGCTTTAAAGCAGGTTTGAGCAAAATTTCTACCAACCAGCCCTTTGCCCAGCTCTATGTCAACGTCCCAGCAGCTGCTAGGGTTGCTGCTGCCAATTCTTCGGCTCGCCTCTCCTCTCAAGGGCTAACTCAAGTTCAACAAAACCAAGGCTTAGCAACAAATATAACTTTGGAATCAGACGGCATCCGCTTCAAAAGTATCTCTTGGCTGAAGCCAGATAGTCAAAGGGTGCAGGTGGTGGAAAACAATGCAGGTAAAATGCCGAGCCGCCTGCCAGCTGACACGTTAATGATGGTATCAGGCGGCAACTTGCAACGGTTGTGGCAGGACTATACCCACGGGGCACAGTCTAATCCACGTTTTACCCCCTTTCCACCTCAGAGTCTCCGGTCGGGTGTCCAGTCTCTTACAGGTTTAGATTTGGAACAGGATTTGCTGAGCTGGATGAGCAGTGAGTTCTCGCTGTCCCTCATCCCAGCCGCTCAGAAAGGCTCCCCAGAAAATTCTGCGCTCTCATTGGTGTTTATGGTGCAGGCAGTTGATCGCTCTCGTGCTGAGAAGACACTCCAACAACTGGACCAGGTGATGAGTCGCCAATACCAGTTTCAGGTCAAGGAAGACACCGTAGGGGGCCAACCCGTTGTTAATTGGATTGCCCCCTATGGAACTCTGACCGCTACTCACGGTTGGCTGGATGGAGATGTCGCTTTCTTGACGCTAGGCGCACCACTCGCTAACACAATTGTCCCCAAGCCTGCCACAAGTCTGGCAACTACGGATAAATTTCAGAGAACTGTACCATCGGAATTAAGCCCTAACAATGGTGAATTTTTTCTGGACATAGATCGTACAGATAAAGTCTTGCCGCTACCTCAACTATTACCTAATCAGCAAATGTTCATGGAGGCAATACACTCAATTGGCGTTACAGCTGCCGTAAGTGATGAGCGCAGCACCCGCTATGACATTTTCGTCTCGCTCAAAAAGGTTGGCGACCCCGGTACCTTGCCTAGTCCAAGTGTATCGCCTTAGGATGAGAGGTCCCATCTCGCCCAATAGCCGTATTCACAATTTTGCGATTGATGACAAATACAGATTTCAGTTTTTCTTTAAATACAGAAGCTTCTTGAATAGTTTTAACGCTCACGTCTGCTGCCACACATCATAAGGGCTAGGCTGCACGGGAATGGCAACCAGATCGGCGGCGATAATTGCACTTCTGCCTAGGTCGCCCACCATAGGAGGGCCGTCAATTACAACGCGATCACACCCTTTGGCCACTATATAGAGATGATCACGGCTTAGAGATTCACTTATTTACAGAATTACAGAAATAGGGGAGAACTTATCACCCTTCCCTAAATTAGGTTCTACTTATAGATATAAATAGCTGAGGTGCTAATGCTGTAGCCGATCGATAAGCCAGCCTTATTGAACTAAAACTAGACGTGCAGGCTGAAACTCTTAATATTGTGTCTGAGGTGCTGTATTGGCAACATTGCATCAGGGGTTAGTCTCTATGGCCCTTCCGAATTTATGCTGTTAAGTCAAACTTATGCCTTAGACAAGATGCCTGCAGAGCCTGGATTTCCTATGCCCTGTGCCCCATGCCCTGAAACTAAGGTTTTCCACCACAAGTCCGGGAGAGCCGTATCTATCCCT
>CAXUIV010000167.1:0-1754 GCA_964250875.1 uncultured bacterium | reverse complement strand
ATGCCCTGAAACTAAGGTTTTCCACCACAAGTCCGGGAGAGCCGTATCTATCCCTCTTTTACCGCTCTGGATATCGAGCCTTGGAGCATTCTTTATTCCCTTCCGTCAGTGCCATTCGTAAATATTTAATATTGTTTGGGATTTTGAATTCTGGAATGCATGCTGGAAAATCACTATAAACTAGGTCAAGGTATCTTTTGAAACCCCATGCCTACGTGTGTAAAATGAGCATCACCAGTTAGCACTTTTTCAATATCTAACTCTTTCATCACTACCATCGACGTCAAGTCTGTAAAAGAAATCTGGGGTTTATCTAGAAATTTGATGCGTAGAGCTGGTGCTAAAGCAAATCGCTCTGCCGTAATTTGAACTAGATTAAACTCGTCTTCTAGAAGAACACGGATTAACATCTCCATCGATTGTTTCGCTCGAAAGGGAGGTAAACGCTTAAATAACAGTGTAAATGTTTCATCTAACATATAATCTGTCGTGTAAATGGCCGTTTTTCTAGAGCGAAAAGACGTGTAAAAATCTACAACTTCTCGATGCTGTAACTCCCCCTTATCATGCAGAGTTAACCATCCCCATGTATCTACAAAAAGTTTAGCTGTCATAAAGCTCTGAGTCAGAATCTTGAGCTAGAGAGCCGTGGGAAACTGCACCAATAAACTCTGAGAGAGGGTCGGTATTGCCAGCAGATGTGTCTCTTTTTTCCTGCTGCTGCCAATTGGCTGAATATTTGTAAATATTCTGATTTTGGCAGTACAGCAAAAAGTTGACAAACTGTAATACCTCTTGCAGCCGATATTCGTGTAGTTTTTCAATCTCCTCAAGCAACTCTTGTTTTACATCCGGAATAGAGTTCATAGTTTTCCAGCTTCTAAATGACTCGTACTCTTGTTTCCAATTTATCTTCTCTACAGTTTCGCCTCGCGGTAGTAAAGAATTAGGGGTTAAAAGTGAGGAGCAAGAAAGAAGAGAATAGAAAAGATTTCTCTTTGCCCTCTGCTCTTACTCCCCACGCCTCACTTCTATGTTACTCTGAGTAACTTCCATATAAATGTGTTCCAAGCGATAAGCTGCGAGAATGCAATTACATTCGCTTCGCCTTCGGCTAACGCCAGTCGCCTACGGAGGGAAACCCTGCGGATAGTGCTGGACTCACCATGAGCAGTTGCGGCATGATGTGACGATTGGGATAGCGGTGGGCAAACTGGAGAGTGTGCATCCGCGATGTGCCGCTATTAGCCGGGAAGAACACCCTGAATTGACTGGAACAAGCGATGCATGTTGCAGGCGATTTGTCGGAGCAGCGATACGGCTCGCGTTCGCAACTTAAATAGGACTGCTATAAACTGGTAGTCTATAGCAGTGTAGGGGAAACAAATTATGAATTTAGTTATACTTCAGAACTGGTTGGATAACACCTCTTTTGCTGTCCTCTTTGCCACCATGCTGATTTACTGGGCTGGAGCAGCTTTTCCTCAATTACCCTATCTACCGGCTCTAGGTACGGCTGGGATGACAATCGCTAACTTGTGCATCGCTACCCTACTTGGAGCTAGATGGCTAGAGGCTGGTTATTTTCCCTTAAGCAATCTGTATGAGTCCCTGTTTTTCCTCGCCTGGGGAATGACGACCATCCATCTGATAGCTGAGAATACGAGCCGTAGTCGTTTAGTCGGCGTTGTCACCGCACCAGTAGCAATGGGTATCACTGCTTTTTCTGCCTTGTTGCTACCGTCAGGAATGCA
>CAXUIV010000166.1:0-8538 GCA_964250875.1 uncultured bacterium | reverse complement strand
TTATTCTGTCACTTGCCCGATTTGCCAACGTGCTGGCAATCCGAGGCGAGTCAAAGTCGGCAATGGACTGTTTACATGCCCGTATTGTCAAGAACGACTGGTGGTAACTTGGAGTGGTCATTACGTCCGCGACCCTTCCAACGGCAAACGGATGGTGGCGCAGGTACTACGCCGTCAGAGTAGCCCTTTTGCTAGAATTCTTCGGGACTTTGGCTTCGCTAAGCGTCCGCACCTCCTCATTGCTGTAGGAAGCGCAATTCTTCTGGGTGTCAGCGCTATCACTCTAGTGGGCTTGAAGCTACAGCCGAAACCCGTGCAGAAGCTATTGGAGCAAGTCAAAGAGGTCGTCGAGCAACCACACAACCCCTAGAAGTGGATGTTGCGAGAGAATCTATGTCTCTTTCGTAACTAACATCCAATCACCACTTGTACTGAGCAGCTGCACCGATTCCAGCTTCAGATGTTCCAAAGCAGATCGCTCGACGAGGAAATAGGGATGGGTGTCTTGCTGCCAATGCTGTAAGAGTTCACTGCTATCGGCTGGAATGACGTGGCGATCGCTGTAGAAATCCAAAGCTGGACGGCTGTAAGGATAGGACGTGTAGACCGTTTGCCCACTCACGGTGTCACGTTGGACCATTGCCGCTACTGGTTTAACCGGATACGCTTCCGCTAACTCCCAAACCCAGTGTTGGGACATCATCAGCAGCAGCAGCGAGACATACGTCCCCCAGAATAAAATTATGAGGGATTGCCGGTCTCCTCGCGCTGCCAACACAGCTGCTAATGTCATCGTCCCAGCGACTGCCAACAAAATCAGCATGACATCCCAGTCTTTTCCTATCCAAGGGCTGAAGCAAAGGCTACCAACCCAGCTCAACACAGCCAGTAATGTCAGAAGCACTACCAAAGGTCGGGGATAGGAGGGCAAACTGGGCCAGTTCCAGACTTCGGATAGCTGGAATCCCACAGCTAGGGAGAAAGCTGGATAAACGGGCAGAACATACCAGGGAAGTTTAGTTCCCATGATTGAAATTGCTAATAGATAGACTCCACTCCAGGTCAGCAAGAGCTTTGCCCAGCTCAAGTTGCGATTTTCCCAAGTTAGGTCAAAACCGGGCGGCAAAAATAGTAGCCAAGGCCAAGCGTATTTCAGAATTTCTAATAAATAATACCAGGGTGGACCTTTATGATTTTCAACCGAGGTCCAAACGCGACTCCAAGATTGATGCATCATCGCCTGGTCAGTGAACATATCACCATAATGCAGCCATTGAGCTGTGTACCACAAAGCTGCGGGTGTACTGCCAATCAAGATACCAATCCACAAATACCCACTGGTAAGTAGTCGCGGCGTATCCCAGAGGAGGAACAACAGGGCGATCGCTCCCAGCAACAAACCCAAGATGCCTTTGGTTAGGCAAATTAGCCCCAACCCAATGCCTACCCCTAGGCAGTAGCGGAGGTCGCGGCGCGATCGCAACAGACACCACATCATCAAGAGGAAAAAGCACAGCACTGCCCCATCCAGCATAGCCAGCCGCCCGTGGCGCACCACCGGCAGCATTGTCAGGTAAACTAAGGCTGAGAACACAGCAGATTGACGTTGCGGGAAGATTTCCCGACCAAGGGTATACAGCAGCGGCACTGAGAACGCGGTTAGCATTGCGCTTGGTAGACGAGATGTCCACTCATTCACACCGCCAACGCAGTAAGCCCATGCAATCAACAGATGCATGACTGGCGGTTTATTGAGATAAGGTTCACCTAAGAGTGTTGGGTAAAGCCAGTGCCAAGAACCAGCAGGGGCACGCCAAATCTCACGGGCGACTTGCGCTACAGTACCTTCATCCCAGTCTCGCAGCGGTAAGCCGCCCAGATTGATTCCAAACAATAGCACTGCGGCCAAGAGCAGACCTACAGCCCAAAGCCATTCTGTCCGGTCCTTATTACGGCGAAACCGATTCTTGGAAAGGTCCCAAGCGAAAGGATGATACATAAGGATACTTGCAGTGATTACTACATAAGAAGCATGCAGAAACGTTGTACGCAACGTCTCTACATTCGGGCTTCCAGAAACAGCCGTTAACTAAACAGTATTATGGTATAAAATACTCATCTCTTCATTTTTGAGCATCTCCAGACGAATTGCAAGGCACAAAAGCATGAACCTACCTTTAATTCTAGACATTAGTATTGGATTAATCTTCACCTATTTAATTCTGAGTTTACTAGCCTCTGAAATCCAAGAACTCATTGCCACACTTTTACAGTGGAGAGCTAAACATCTTAAGCAAGCCATTGATGCGCTTTTATCGGGGGGAAGTGAAGAAGGAACACTGGATGAGGTGACTAAGGCAAGGCAACTCGCAGATGAACTTTATAGTCATCCTCTCATTAATACCCTGAATTATCAGGCAGATCGTGGCCGAATTCGTTCTTCCAACAAAAGTATTTTCGGCGGCAAAAATAGTGGTCCTTCTTACATTCCCGCCGAAACATTTGCCACTACATTAATCGAAACCCTAAAAATTCCTGATTTCGTAAGAAAAGCCAGCCAGCCAAAGTTAGAACAGCTAAAGGACAAGCAATTAAGTTACATAGAATCTCTCTTAAAGCCTGTTCTTGCCGATCAGAGTGTAAATCAAAGTAGTCGTTTAGATTTGTCCAAAAACTTTGATAATTTGAAGTCAGTATTTCAATCAATTGTCTCTAACTCCCAAAGTAATAAGACGAGTTTAGATGCCAGTCTTAGCCAAATGGCAGAGAAACTAGACAGCTATATTGATAACAATACAAGTTTAATTCCCAATGGCCAAAGCAGTGATTTCATCTCAAAACTAAAATCATTCAGGAAAACTGCTTTCAATATCACAAACAACTCGGTACTGCTAGGAGATATACAGCCCAGCCTGTCTGAAATTTTAGCAGGTTTTGAAGATATAAAAAACTACTACAAGATTGGCAAGACAGTCAAAGAACAGATCCCGCAAAAAGACAGTGCAAGCTACCAAAAAATCCAACAGATATATGGTAAGGTTGAGGATGTAGTCAACGAAGAAGTCATCAATAAACTGCCTAGCTCTCTAATAAAAAGTCTTTCCATAATCGCAGACCGAGCTAGCGCAAAAGTTGTGAATAAAGAGCAGGAACTGCAACAGTTTCAAAAAGAAATAGAAGCCTGGTTTGATCGCTCTATGGACAGATCCAGCGGTGTTTATAAGCGCAATGCCAAAGGAATTGCCCTGCTTCTCGGTCTGGCGATCGCTACAGCCACTAATGCTGATACAAATCACATGGTCAGACGATTGTCAAAAGATGAGGCTGCGCGTGCCATCATCACGCAAAGAGCAATTCAGGTATCCCAGAGTGATCCCCAGGCAGCTAGTGACCCAGACGCTTTGAGGAAAGAAGTTGAAACAGTTGAAGGTCCAAACAGCTTTTTAGAACCTGCCGCTCTACCATTTGGCTGGACTGAGGCTAACCAACAACAGCAGCATGACGAAGAAAAGGAGTGGCAACTCTTTGGGTGGTATGTTCCCTATCTCAAACGAATTTTTGGTTGGCTCTTGACGAGTTTAGCCATCGCGATGGGTGCCCCCTTTTGGTTTGATATGCTTAGCAGAGTTGTCAACGTCCGTAACGCAGGCCCAAAACCGGCATCCTCTTCTCAGGATCAGCCTCCTGTCAACTAGTACTCATTTAATCATGCCCTCTAACGCCGTCTGGAGATCCTGAGTCAGCTCGACGACAGCTTGCTTGGCATTGCGGCGGCTAGCCTGATAAGTATTCCAATGGTCAGAAACTGATATCGGTTGACCTACAGTCATCTGTGCCCACTGCTTGCCTAACTGAGGACGATGGAAGGGATTGCCGCCCTCAATTCGAGTGATAGTATCCCATATGAGTAGGGAAGTATCAGCAAACCGCTCGACTGTGGGTTTTTCCAGTACGTACCTGCCTGTCACTGCCACAAAACTTTCGACCAGCCGCATGTGCCACATTTTTAGACTAGCTTCCTCAGCAATGCGGTCGGCTAGTCCTCGCTCTAAAGGGGATAGCGCTTCAAGGTTCTCTATATCTTCTCGATAAATCCAATCCCAACCTGCTTGTTCTAGACGACGGCAACGGTCGATTAAACTGCCTTTAGGCTGCAAGTTAAAGTCTTGCTCTGCTACACGTAATGCCACATCTAGTAGCGCTTGGAGTCGAGCTGTGAATTGAGCATGGGAATCAGGCAGGGACGTTGCCTGCATCCCTGCCTGATTTGAGGCTAGCGGTATTCCGTGGTAAAACCGGGTGTAGAAATCCTCAAGCAAGGACAGTAAGTGTTCGCCCAACCGATAGAGTCGTTGGTAGGAGCGCTCCGCCGGATCCCCCCCGTCATCCGTAGGGAGACCGCTAGCCGCTTCCAATTCGCTCAAAAGCTTGTCTAAGGATTTCCAAGGAGGCTCGACGTAACGGTACTGAATTCCAATTGGCACAATAAAAACCTGCTCAGAGCGTCCAGCCTTCAGCAGATCCTCGACACACCAAAAGCTCATCTGGGCAATACCTGGTTCCAGAGGGCTAACGATTTCATTGTGACCATTAGTAGCTCCCTCCGGAGCTGCTGCCATTGGCAGACTAGCATTAGCGAACAGGTTGCGAACCGAGCGTAAGCCTGTTCGATCGAGTTTGCCACGGTGAATGGGGGTTCCGCCTACATGAGCGTATAGCCAACCAACCCATGCTCCAGCCCATAGTGGGATTCCCCGATCGTAAATAAAGTGGGCATGAACTGGCTGTTGCAGCGATATTTCCCGCTGTCGTGCTACCTGTGGCACCAGGTGGGAGAGCAGGTACCCCATACAGAGCGGATCGTCAGCGCTGGGATGGCGAAACGCCATGAGAAAGCGAATCTTACCGTCTTGAAATTGCTGATACAGATCGACTAGGGTCTCCACATTCTCCGCCTCAATGCGGGTAATATTCGTCCGCCATCGCAGCCAAGCGGGCAGTACTAGTTGGCTAACCCGCAGCACGAAGGGATTAAGAGCAGGTGGAATAAATCTCAGGGGTGGCTGGACATGAATAATTGGATGGGGCATGGGAAAAAGGCGAAGGGCGAAGGGAGCAGAAACTTGATCCTAGGACACAGTTTCAGACCCTTGGTATTTCTCGATACAAACAATTTGGTTTTCTGTTCCTACTATCTGTATGTTAAGTTCGCATACACCTGACCTATAAAAGACAAGCATTCAACTCCTACAGTGCAAGCACCTGGCACTCTTAACCTGTTACATCTGTACAGAAGCTTGCCTCCCAATTATTCCCACTAACTCGTCACCACGATGAAATCTAAAACCATGAACGGGAGACAGCCAACACCTGCGGTTCCTGTGGAGTTGGAGATGCTAATTGCGGAGAGTCCTACTCCAAAAGCGACACCGTCCAAGAAGGAAAAAAAGAAAGGCAAGAAGCACAAAAAGGTCAAGCTTGCAAGCCCTGAGCTGAAGGTGATTTATCATACCACTGAGCGCGAAGGTCAGTCGAAGCTTTCGAACAAAAAGTATGAAAAAGAACTTGCCCGTCTGCAACTAGAACTAGTGAAGTTGCAATACTGGGCAAAGTTCACGGGAACCCGCATTGTCATCTTATTTGAGGGACGCGATGCCGCCGGAAAAGGCGGCACAATCAAGCGGATTACCGAGCCGCTGAATCCACGGGGCTGTCGTGTCGTAGCACTGGGGACACCCAGCGATCGCGAAAAAACAGAATGGTATTTTCAGCGCTACGTTCCCCATTTGCCCGCAGCAGGCGAAATTGTGTGCTTCGACCGCAGTTGGTATAACCGTGCTGGCGTTGAGCATGTGATGGGCTTCTGCACAGATGAACAGTACCAGGAATTTCTGCAAACCTGTCCAGAATTTGAGCGGATGTTGGTCAAATCCGGCATTATTCTGCTGAAGTATTGGTTCTCCGTCAGCGATGAAGAACAAGAACGCCGCTTCCAGTCGCGGACGACCGATCCGGCTCGACGCTGGAAACTCAGTCCGATGGATTTACAGTCGCGCGATCGCTGGGTGGAATATTCCCGGGCAAAAGACACCATGTTTGCCCATACCAATATCCCCGAAGCGCCCTGGTTCACTGTTGATGCCGATGACAAAAAACGCGCCCGGCTTAACTGTATCAGCCATTTCCTGAGCAAGATTCCCTACGTCGATATGACTCCAGAACCGCTAGAACTGCCGCCGCGCCAACCTGCCGATGACTATGTGCGTCCATCGCGCAACGAACAGTTCTTTGTACCGCAGATGTATTAATTGCGGTATTGATTCAGATTACTACCACAGGAGAGATGATTATGAGTGGAAATGAGTTACGTTTTCAGGCAATTTGTCAGGTTACCGACCGAGAAAAGCTGCCGCCCAAAGTTCCCAGTCGATTAGAAGCACTGTGGGCTACCGATGTCTTTACCCTGCAAAAAATGCAGGCGTGTTTGCCCAAAGATGTGTTCAAATCGGTAAAGAACACGCTCCAAACAGGCGGTAAACTGGACGTATCCGTAGCGGGCGTTGTCGCCGCTGCCATGAAAGACTGGGCGATTTCTAAAGGCGCACTCTACTATGCTCACGTCTTCTATCCCCTCACAAACATCACTGCTGAAAAGCATGATGGGTTTATCTCAGTCCAGGGAGATGGCTCGGTCATTACAGAATTTACCGGCAAAGTGTTGGTACAGGGTGAGCCAGACGGATCATCCTTCCCTAACGGCGGCATTCGCAACACCTCCGCCGCGCGTGGCTACACGGCGTGGGATGTAACGAGTCCTGCCTATGTGATGGAAACAGATAATGGAGTCACGCTGTGCATTCCTACGGTGTTTATCTCCTGGACAGGGGAAGCCCTCGACAAGAAGACACCGCTTTTACGGTCTAATGCGGCAATGAGCAAAGCCGCAACTCGGCTACTCAAGCTATTAGGAAACTCCGAAGTTGCACCTGTGAACTCTAGCTGCGGCGCAGAACAAGAATATTTCCTGGTTGATGCTCACTTTGCCCACAGCCGTCCAGATCTCTTGCTAACGGGTAGAACTCTGTTTGGCAGACCCGCAGCCAAAGGGCAACAGTTCGACGACCACTACTTTGGAGCCATTCCAGAGCGCGTCCAGGTCTTTATGCAAGACGTGGAGGAAAGGATGTATCGGCTGGGCATTCCGGCAAAAACCAGACATAACGAAGTTGCCCCCGGTCAATTTGAGATTGCGCCATTTTTTGAAGCAGCAAACGTGGCCAGCGATCATCAACAGATGACGATGACGATTCTGAAGAACACGGCAAAGCGACATGGCTTTCTCTGTTTGCTTCATGAAAAGCCCTTTGCTGGAATTAACGGCTCTGGTAAACACGTAAACTGGTCAGTGGGCAACGCTACCCAAGGAAATCTACTCGACCCAGGTGATAGTCCACACGAGAACCTGCAATTCCTGCTGTTCTGCGGTGCCGTGATTCGCGGCGTTCACAAATATGGTCCGCTGTTGCGGGCAGTGGTGGCAACGGCAAGTAACGACCACCGCCTGGGTGCGAATGAAGCTCCTCCCGCCATCATCTCAGTTTATCTGGGGTCTCAGCTAGAGGATGTGTTCGAGCAAATCAAGCAGGGGGAAGTGAAAAGCTCTGCCCATGCTGGCGTGATGAATTTGGGCGTTCTTACCCTACCAGAATTTCCTAAAGATCCAGGCGATCGCAACCGGACATCCCCCTTTGCGTTCACTGGCAATCGCTTTGAATTTCGAGCTGTAGGTTCTAACCAGTCTGTTTCAGGGCCACTCGTGGCGATGAACACGATTCTGACCGATTCTCTCACATGGATCGCGGATGAACTAGAAGCGGAGTTAGCAAAGGGGACTGCCCTGGATGTTGCTGCATACCAGATTCTCAAGTCGGTAATGAACGATCACGGCTCGGTTGTCTTTGGCGGCAATGGATACTCGGAAGAATGGCACAAGATGGCGGTTGCGGAACGAGGTTTATTAAACCTGCCGACCACTGCTGATGCTCTGCCGATCCTGAAGGAAAAGTATGTCGAAGAACTGTTTGAGAAAACAGGTGTGCTGACGACGGCTGAACTGGAAAGTCGCTTCGAAGTGTATGCAGAGCAGTACATTCAGGTGATTGAGATGGAAGCCAAGCTGGTAATCAGTATGGCAAAAACAACGATCTATCCTGTTGCTGTTCGCTATCTGTCCGAGCTTGCTAGCACTATTACCAGTTTGAAACAAATTGGGCTGGAGTTGGAAGCGGAAACAGCTGAAAACGTAGCTTCCTTAACCAAACTCATGATGGATACGGTCAGCAAGTTGAGTGGAGCCTTGAGCAAACACGACTTTCCGACTGTTGAAGAACACATGCAGTATTGTGCCAAAACGCTCCGTCCGCTGATGGATAGGGTCCGCGAATATGCTGATGCTTTAGAAGGAGATGTGGCAGACGACTTGTGGCCTTTGCCTAAGTATCAGGAGATGCTGTTCATCAAGTAGTTCTGATTTCACAT
>CAXUIV010000165.1:0-8546 GCA_964250875.1 uncultured bacterium | reverse complement strand
CGCGGTCATGAAATTCAGTGTAATCAAACAACGACGGCTTTGGTGGTCGATTTCTACTGCCATTATTCTCAGCGGTCTGGTGGCGATGGCTATTTCCTGGAGACAGCTGGGCGCACCGCTACGTCCTAGCCTAGATTTTGTCGGCGGTACGCGTCTACAGTTTGAACGGGATTGTACTCAGCCTCAGAACTGCACTCAACCGATTGACCTGAACGCTGTCCGACAGGTTGTTGATGCTCAGGGACTAAGCAACAGCAGCATCCAACCAGTTGGCAAAAACCAGCAGGGAATCTCCATTCGAACGAAGACATTAGATGTTGAGCAGCGCACCAAGTTGCAGACAGCGTTGGGTGAGAAGCTGGGAGCCTTCAATCCGAAAGGAACCCAGATCGATACCGTTGGCCCCACAATTGGTCGGCAGTTGTTCTCTTCAGGATTGTTGGCCCTACTTGTCTCCTTTGTTGGCATTGTTATCTACTTGAGCGTGCGCTTCCAGGCAGACTACGCCGTCATCGCTATCATTGCCCTGTTCCACGATGTCTTAATTACATTAGGAATTTTTTCAATTTTAGGACTCGTACAGGGTATTGAAGTTGATAGCCTATTCGTCGTTGCGATCTTGACCATTACGGGGTTTTCTGTTACAGATACCGTCGTGATTTACGACCGGATTCGTGAAATTCTCAAATTGGCTCCCGATCATTCGATGAGTCAGGTTGTGGATGATGCTGTCAATCAGACCTTAACTCGGTCGATTAACACAACATTTACTGTGTTGCTCACGCTGTTTTCTCTGTTCCTGTTTGGTGGCGAAACCCTAAGAAACTTTGCCCTTGCCCTGATTATTGGGTTCACAATGGGTGCTTATTCCAGCATCTTCATTGCCAGTCCCCTACTTGCTTGGTGGCGAGAGCGCAAGGGTCCATATGACCCCTCTGTGGCGATCGCTGCACCTGTTGATGCAACTCGTGATGATGCTTGATACATGTATGGCATCGGGCAGGGGGCAGGGGCATTTAAAAAATATGGTTCAGGCTGCGGCCTTGTAAAAGTACACTATGGATCAGTCAGAGGGGCAACCCTCTCAATCAGCACACGATATTAATACCGATGTCTTTAAGCAGCAGGTACAAAGGTTACATCACCTGACTGTCTACGGCAGATGGTTGTTTGTCGGCCTCCTCTGGAGCAGTATTGCTCCTTGCTGTCTGTGGGATTTACGTTCAGAAATTGTCCTGTGGCGGCAATACTTCACCTGGGTAGCGGTGCGATATGGTCTGTACTACCATCCTCTGGCAACCTTGGGCCTCGCTTTCTGTATCGGTATGACGGCCGCCGTTCTGGTTTGGCAAAGTCGCAATATTCTACTGGGACTACCCCGTCCCGATCAGAGGCGTTTGGAGCAACAGGTACACCGGATTCGGCAACAGGGACCGAGTCATCCTCTGTGGAGGTGGGTGGCGAGGAGTAAAGATTAAAGTAGAGATTAAGCAAATACTAACAGGTTCTTGGACACCCAGGCAGTATCATCCGGATGCCAACTTTTTGTCATAAATCTTTGACAAAAGGGAAACCCGCCACTTTCCTCAAGAAGATAGATGTAGTAGCGTTGATATTTTACAGAATGTGAAGTTGACGTCGCACAACATCTCGTAACGAAGGAATGATGAACTGTAGTCAGATTCAATTTTGCGCTTATAAATCCCAGGTTGATCTCAACCAACTCCAGGCACTATTTCAGTCATGCGCTTTTTGGGCAAAAGAGCGCAGCCTTGAGGATTTGAACGTAGCCATTACCAACAGTGAACCAGTGATCAGTGCCTGGGACGAAAGGCGACTTATTGGGTTTGCCAGGGCTACCTCAGATGGCATTTACCGCGCTACGATTTGGGATGTTGTCATTCACCCAGACTATCAAGGGCGCGGATTGGGCAGTAAATTGGTTGAAACTGTCTTGAGCCATCCCCGCATGAATCGGGTAGAGCGCGTTTACTTGATGACCACTCAGCAGCAGCGATTCTACGAACGGGTCGGATTCGAGCGCAACTCTAGCACCACAATGGTGTTACACAATCAGCCCCAGCTTACCCTTCCTGCCCTAGGGATACTGCAGGAGTCACCAAAGGGATAGACAACTGTATTCGAGTTGCAGGGAACTCGTCGGCAGGAGTTGGCACCGAAAGGACTTCCATTCGCCCCCTCATTAGTTCCACAAGAGTCTGACTAAAAATTAGTTTTAGACCGGGCGAGAGTGCTGGGTGCTGATTGACTGACTGACTAGCCGTGAGCGATCGCAGCAGATCGACTGGTTCATTCCAAACGCTGGCATCTAACTGGACATCTAGCCAAATATAGGTCAACCCAGTTGCTGGTGTAGACTTGGCTGAAAGGTAGATACAGCCCTCCTCCATTTGAGAGATTGACATCTCGATCAGATTCACCAGTGTCTGGCGCAGCCAGCGAGGGTCAGCCAGGATGTAAATTTCTGGATCGGCAGGTGACACTTGAAAAGGAAAATTACGATTCGCCGCCAGCAGATGAGTTAAATCATAAACTTCCTCTAAAACCTCAGCTAGCTGGAGCGGCTGAATTTCTAGCTGGTTGGTACCATGTTCTGTTCTGGCAACAGCTAGGATCTCATCGATTAGCTTCAATAGCTTCAGCGCCGACTCATGAGCCTGAGTAACAAACTCTCGCTCTTCAGCTGGGTCATCACAAAGATCAGACAAAATTAATTGATGCAGATTAATCAGGCTATTAAGAGGCGATCGCAATTCATGAGCAGTTCGAGCCAAAAAACCTGCTTTAAACTGACTCATCTCGTGTGCCATTTGGTAAGCCAGTTGGGAAGCCTCTAGCTGTTCCAACAGGGATAACACGTCCTGACTGGCTCCTGCGGGTACTACTGTGGGTGCTACTGCGGGCGCCAAAGGGGATAAACCAACCGTCCAGCGACGCCTGAACAACCAACGACCTCCCGCCCCCAATCCTATTCCCGCTCCCAAATATAACCAATCACTCCAGCCCATGCTTTTAACTCAAAACTCCAATCTAACCGCTCATGCTCCTAACTCAAAACTTAAAATTCAAAACTCAGAACTTTATTTAATCACTCGTGCTTCCAACTCAAAACTCAAAACTCTAGCCTAATCCCTCCTTGACGTAGAATTTGCCAATTGCTGCCAGTCCATTTAGCAACGGTGGAAGGAACGCCAATTGCCTCGTCTGTAGCTAACTCCGCCGCTAGAGTAAAAACACTGGGAAACTGCGCTTCAATTTCAGCCATTGTTAGCAAGGGCAGTTGACCTGATAAATTAGCACTGGTGGTAGCAAGAGGGCCAGTGCGTGACAAGATGCTGTGGGCGATCGCACTATCAGGGACACGTAATCCAACCGTCGTAGGATCAGATGGGTTGATTGTACGTGGGACATGAGCGCTTGCTGGCAATACCAACGTCAGCGCTCCAGGCCAATATAGTGAAGCTACTTGCTGCCAAATCTGCCATTCAGCTAGACTGCCGCTGACGAAAGGCCAAAGGGATTCTGGGGTTGCTCCCATAAGAATGAGAGGCTTGTCTTGACTCCGTTGCTTAGCAGCAAAGATCGAATCAGCCCGCTCAGGTCTGACTGCTAGTGCAGGGACAGTATCTGTGGGAAAGCTAATCAAACAGCCAGAATCTGCTTTAGCTACAAGGACATCCAACGAGACTTGTGGCATTTTTTCACTTCTCACTCTTCACTTCTATAGGCAAGAGCAAAGCGTTCAATACCGGCTAAATCGCGATGGATCTCAATATTGCGGTAGCTACCCTGATTCTTCAACAGAGTGGCCACTTGATCTGCCTGTCCCGCCATCATTTCAACGAGCCATACGCCGCCGGAGCGCAGGTAGATGGGAGCTGTTTCTACCAGATGGCGGATAGCGTCTAAGCCGTCCACACCGCCATCAAGAGCGATTCGGGGTTCATGCCAAGCCACTTCTGGCTGTAGCTGCGGCACCAGAGAACTGGGAATATAAGGCGGGTTCGATACCATACCGTCCATTTGGCCTTTAAGCGCTGCTAGTGGTTCCCACCAGCAACCCTGATGAAAATGAATCCGATCAGCAAAACCTGTCTGTTGGGCGTTTAGTTCGGCGATCGCCAAAGCATCTGAGCTGCAATCAACAGCGTGAATGACAGCGGTTGGTAGGGCAGCTGCTAATCCTACGGCGATCGCGCCACTACCCGTCCCCAAGTCTGCCCAATGTCCTCTTGACAGGGATAGATTCCTGCTCTCACCAGCCCCCTCCAGATGGACAGACGCAACCGCTAAATCAATCAATCCCTCTGTTTCGGGTCTGGGAATTAATACTGCGGGTGAAACGGTCAGTTTGAACTGCCGCCACGGTGTGTTCTTAGCGATGTACTGGACTGGTAAGCGGTCATTGATTCGCCGCTGCCATAGCCGATCTAACTCTTGTAGAGGCAGATTTATTGCTATTAGAGGCCGTTCTTTAAAAGACTCCAGGCGCAGGGCTAACCGCTCCAGTCCAGTCAACTCTTGCAGTAACCAGTCCACCTCATCGGGTGGGACATCAGCAGCGATCGCAGCTTCCTGTGCCTGGACACGCCACTGCCACAGTGAGTATCCGTTGACAAAAGGCTGCGCAGCGGTCATAGCTTAAGGGTTAGGCTTTTGGGGTGTTGCTGGTGTTTGGGGTGATGTGCCACCACCTTGCTGGGGCAACGTCCGGATAAACTCTCTGGTTTGGGCATCTGGAACGATGACAACTTGGTTGAGCCACTGGTCATTTTTACTCCGCCAAGTTTGAATCACAGAGTCTACGTCTATAACCTGCACATCAGCAGTAGAATATTTCTGCTTCACTTGACCCAACAAAGTTTGAGCATCATCCTCGCTCAAAAACAAAGGAATAATTTCCTTGTTATTTGCTGGCAGTTTAATCGACACATACCCTTTGTCTGGTCCAAACCTAACTGCAAACACGGGAACTCCACTAAATTGCTCCACCTTTTGACCGCTTTGGCGCAGCATTGTCATTGCTGTATCAACCTGCTGCTGCACGGGCTTAAAGGCGAACACAAGACGGTTTGGCTGTTTGGCAGTGTCCCGAACCTGTTTGTAAATCACCCCCAGAGGCACTGGTGTCACCTGTAGAGTTTTTACTAAGTCTGTCAGCTTCGGATCTTTGTCTTTGGCATTCCGCAATTGGTCTACAACAGACTGCGCTTCTAGGCGACTGATGTAAACGCCTGTGATCGCACCACCATTCTTGGGATCATTCTGCCCACTAGGTAGAGGACGGCTCAGGGGTAGACCCTCCTTGTTTGTGATGACAAACACGGGTACTGAATCAAGTTTTTGCACGATTTGGTCTTCGCTGAGGGCCAACGCTCTCAGGTTCCCCACTAAGGACGGCCCTAGCAGAAAACTTCCGAACAACCCCAACGTCGCGCCCCAGCGAATCAATAGTTTCATGACTGTTCCTAGCACCAATACCTAAATAGAGTAAGACAAACGGTTAAACATTGACACGCTCAACTACTTTTTGGCTAAAGCAGTATTTGGGCCAACTGACTTCACTGTCCTTTGTTTCTTGTTGATTATCAGCTTTAACAGAGTAAAAATCGAGCAATGAACCTATAGAATTCTTTAAATCTGATGCCCTACCTTCGAACAGGCACCAAACCTGTCTAAATTCCAGTTATCAGAACCAGATCTCTACATGCTACAGATCTATGTGACTCTGATCTTATAAAATTGTTCCTATTAAATCGGGATGACAGGATTCGAACCTGCGACATCCTGCTCCCAAAGCAGGCGCGCTACCAAGCTGCGCTACATCCCGTCCGAATCGAAGAACTCGTCTACTACACTAACACAGGCAGAATCAAAAGGGCAAAGAAAACCCCAAATTACCCCTGCCCTTTGCCGTGTGCCCTTTGCCCAGCCTAACTAGGATACCAAAACATCCCCTTAATGCCTTCAGGGTCTGCCATAAAACCTAGACCTTGGTAGAAATTCACAACATGCGGATCTGCAAATAAAGTAATGTTGCTAATGTCCTCACTCCGGAGTTTTTTGATCATGTACTTCATCAGTGCCTTGCCTAGCCCTTTGCCTTGAAAATCTGGGTGAACGACGACATCCCAAATCGTTGCGTTAAATGCGTGGTCTGAGGTGGCGCGGGCAAAACCAATAAGCCGACGTTGAGTTCCTCGGACCTCCCACATGGATGCCACAAGAAAACTATGCTCAATGGCTTTTTTCACCTTACGTAAAGGGCGACGTGACCATCCAACCGCATCACAGAGTTCCTCTAGTTCGTAGAGGTCAAGCTCTCGTTCGGTACTGAATGCGACTCGTTCACCAGAGTGAGGGGAACTTCCTACTTCAGGAGTGTACTCCTCAATCGGCGTTGTTTTAGTTACAGCGGTGGCTTCAGAACCGCTAAACCAGCTTTTCCAAAAACCCATGCCAAATCGGTTCGGGTAGTAAGAATAATAGCGCGGACGTGTTTGGGAGATTTATACAGAGTTTGGCTTTCCTGAGCTTGTCTTAGAATCAGCCACCTACAACCTTAGCACTTTGTTGTGGAGCAGGGAATATAAGCTCCACAAGTCGCAAGTCCCTGTTTTTAGCTATGATGTTTGATTTCTCACTCTCTTCTTCATAGCGATTTACCCAAAAATGAGTCTCAATCAAAAAAGACGCTCCTTATTCCGTCAAGATGATATCAAGGGCACATCTACGGTAAATGAGTATTGGCGGAAGTTTTCCGCCTAAGTTGGAATCAACCAAAAGTGGAAGGCTTGGCAGTGAAGTTTACTTGGCTCTGTCCGTTCCTTGGCTTTTGACCTGGCGAGTGAGTCTTATTTCAATGATGGCTTCGGGTTTAAAATCTTCGACACTGGAACTACTGAAGCGCTTCAACCGAGCGTTTCCTCAGTTTTATGAGCAATTTGTCAGCAGTGAAATTCAACTGCAAAACCTACGGCTCGCCTACCGGCTCTATAAAACCAGGCGTGCTGTAATCGAGCTGAAACTGGAAGGTAGCAAAAGTGCCCTGCATTTCGCCTATCGCAACCAGTCATTTCTACTGAGCGATATTTTTGGTGTGCTGGCAGCCTATGGTCTGACGATTCATAGTCTGAGTCTGTACGGTCAGATTCGACCGCCCATGTTGGTGTTTATTAAGCTGCTAGTTTCACGCGGCAGTAAAGCTTTAACTGAAAGAATCTCGGAAAATGTCTGCCGTGCCATTCGTGAGGCTCTAGCAGGACGCTTTGAAGTAGAAGAGATGCTGGCAGTAGAGTTTAATCTAGACGCTGGCCTAGAGCAAGTGGAAACAGAATTTTACGTTGACCCGGTCTTCCATCTGCCAGCGCTGGTGATTGAAGCTGATAATCAGCCAGGATTATTTTACAAAGTCATGTACGCCCTCTGGCAAGAAGATCTCTTGGTGGTCAATGCCAACTTGCTCGTCTGGCGAGGGCGGACACGTTTAATTCTTTACCTGTTGGGACCGAATGAAAGCTTAATTCCAGAGTATCTCGGTCACAAAATTGCTGAAGGGGTGCGGCAAAGGTTACTAGGCCGACGACATTAGGTTAGGGATAGGATAGAAGCATGGCAACTATTGAAATCCTGGGAGTACGGCACGCATATGAGTTAACGGCCTCGACGGCAGGCCCTGATACTCTAGTGTTTATCCACGGTTGGCTTTTGAGCCGTGGGTACTGGCAACCGCTAATTGAGCGGCTAGCACCAAACTACCAGTGCCTAGCCTACGATCTACGCGGTTTTGGTCAGTCGCAAAGTCGTCCTGAAGGCAAGTTGGCTGATCGGCTGGCTACTTCTCAACCTAGAAACCTTGGCGCTGCTGCTCTTAGTCGCTCAGTCGCTTCTTGCTACACTCCATCTGCCTATGCTCAAGATTTGGCTATCTTGCTGCGGAGCTTAAACATTGCCAGCGCTTGGCTGATTGGCCACTCACTAGGAGGCACTATTGCCCTTTGGGGGGCAGAGCAGTTGCCTCAATGCGTCAAAGGAGTTATTTGCATTAACTCTGGAGGCGGCATCTACCTAAAGGAAGCTTTTGAACAGTTCCGCTACTCTGGTCAGCAACTGCTGAAACTTCGTCCTCAATGGCTTTGCCAATTGCCTTTGATTGACCTACTGTTCACGCGGGCTAGTGTGGCTCATCCGATTGCTCGTTGCTGGGGTCGTCAGCGGGTGATTGATTTCGTTATGGCTACTCCAGAGGCGGCTTTAGGGACACTGCTGGACTCAACAACAGAGGTGGAAGTCAATTGCTTACCTCAAGTGGTATCCCGACTGAAGCAGCCAGTCTATTTCCTTGCCGGTGCTAAAGATCCAATCATGGAGCCTAAGTATGTCCGTCATCTTGCTAGCTTTCATCCACTGTTTCAAGCCGATGGCGAAAACGTGATTGAAATTCCCCAGTGCGGGCACCTAGCGATGGTAGAACAGCCTGATGCCGTCGCGACCCTGATTCGCTCTATCCTGGCTCAGCATGATTA
>CAXUIV010000164.1:0-8569 GCA_964250875.1 uncultured bacterium | reverse complement strand
CACACCAACGAACAAAGCCTAAGTTCAATGAGTGGAGCAAGGCTAGAGACCCAGAGGGGAGAGCCTGGGTTTATGCTTCAGCGAATAAGTCGTATCATACAGACGAGCGCAAAGCACGCAAGCCTCAGCAATCTGATGCAGCTAGCGACAAAAATGGCAAGGCTGGAGAAGAACTTTGAGAGTAATTACAAAGCCATCTAACTAACTTATGGCGCGTGTTTGCGCAGACGAGCAATTTCCTAAACCACCGTAACTGGAAAAATTATCAGAATGGCACTCATAAACACTGAATACAAGCATATTCGCCTCAATGAGTCCAAGATCCCAATCATTGCTGAAACCACAATGAAAGTGGTTGAGTTAGTTACATCAATCAAAGCTTACGGATGGAGTCCTGAGGAACTGCATGCCAACTATCCTCACGTCTCAATGAGCAAAATTTATTCAGCATTAGCTTACTACTGGGATCACAAACAGGATATGGATGCTGAGGTAGAACGGATTGATCGCTGGGCAGAACAAGCACATCGAGACGCAGGT
Source organism: uncultured bacterium (assembly GCA_964250875.1). Classification (GTDB taxonomy): domain Bacteria; phylum Cyanobacteriota; class Cyanobacteriia; order Cyanobacteriales; family Chroococcidiopsidaceae; genus CAXUIV01. The sequence continues at coordinate 8,029 of CAXUIV010000164.1, read as the reverse complement.
GAATCTCTTGTAGCGAAAGAACTGCGGGCGCAGGGACTATTGAAGTGACTGTAGCCTTCTACATGGATGAGCAGGTTCCCCTAGCCATTGCGACAGGCTTACGGCAGCAAGGTGTAGATGTTCTAACTGTTCAGGAGGATGGTCGCCGTGGCTATGCTGATCCCCTTCTACTTGATCGCGCTACTGAACTTAGACGAGTCATGTTTTCACAAGATGAAGATCTACCGATTGAAGCTCATCGTCGTCAAGTTGAAGGAATAGATTTTGCAGGCGTCATTTATGCTCGTCAAAGTTACGAAATACGCACCCTTACTGGTCATACTAGTGGAGTTGCTTCTGTTGCTATTAGTCCAGATGGGCAAACTCTTGTTAGCAGCGGAATATCTTACGATAACACTATCAAACTTTGGCAAATAAGCACTGGTAGACAAACACGCACCTTCACTGCCCATACTAGTGGGGTTTATTCTGTCGCTATTAGTTCTGACGGGCAGACTATAGCCAGTGGCGGCGAAGATAAAACTGTCAGGCTATGGAGGTTGGATACAGGCGACCACCTCCGCACCCTAGCAGGGCATTCAAGCAAAATTACTTCGGTTGTCTTCAGCCCGAATCAACAGGTTCTAGTCAGTGGCAGTGATGACAAAACCATCATGATTTGGCGCTGTGATTGATGAAATAACTATTTCTGAAGCGAACGCCCTCCACTAACATGACCAACTCAGCCAACCACCTCTCAATATATCCCGTTCTTCCGCCTCTCTACCTCTGATTTCCTTGCTCTAGCAAAGCAATGCTTATAGAGAATTAGTCGGAGGATTTATTTGGCTCAAAGCCTCGCACTGAAGCGCAACTGTGAACGAAGAAATAGCTTAAGTCAGTGCCATTCTGCCTAGATTGAGAAAAGGGTTAGTCATAACAAATGGAGCGATCGCCCTTAACACTTCCATCACTGCTACTATTCAAGCTGCGGTCGCCTGCCGATCACGCTTTTGCTGCCGTAGCAATTCTACCCGATCACGCTGCAACCCAATTATGCAATCGTCAAATGTGACTGAATCTGGATCGAGGAAATGAGCGATCGCTAATTCCACTACAAACTCTGGCGGCATCTCATCTTCAGCCGCATAATTCTTAATTTCACTTTGGAGCGAGACAGGTAAATCATCTAAGATGCTGCTACCTTCGGTGCGGTGCTTGTTGTCCAGAGAAATAGATTCTAACTCCAGAAAGTGAGTGATCGCGAACGTAATGATGGCGTCAATCGGCAATCCCACTTCGTTTGCATAGGCAACTATTGCCAATTGCACCTGTTCAGGGAGGAAATTAAAAATGCGGGACTGGGTGTCGGGGTTAGAAATCGACATAGGTTAGTCCTCCTGAGCAATGCGGTCATTATAGGGTGGTTGGAGCTGCCCGGAGCATGGCCTGTTCTAACTGCAATGATAACCGAGTCTAGGGAAAAGACAATTGAGCAACGGCAATTCGCACATCATCGGGATCAAGCCTGCCAATGAATGCCCACCCTAGCGCCTTGTGCCCTCCTCGAAGCCTAACCCGGACATTGCCCGATTTGCCCAGGTATAAAATTCCCTGAGAGCGATGCTTAATCGCATAAATGCCAGCGCGATTGGGTAATTCGCTAAACTTTCTGCTAAGTGGGTAACAATCATTAAACGACGTTGTGCGAATGATACTGAGAAGCCGAACCGCTTCTTCTCTAATTACGTCCTGATCCACCACTATTGATTATCTACCCTTCCATAGGAGCTTTAGCTACGGACTGAAGCACTGCCCCAAACCTTGTAGATCTTACAGGAGAAAGATCGCTATAAAACCAATTTTGGATCAAGTAGGAGCGGAGCATCTAAGAAACAAATTTATACTTTGCCTTCACAGATTCAACACTGGCCAATCAAGCTCACGATAGTAGCGCGTCATGTCGTCAAACTTGCGTAGCTCGGCTCGGTGTACCAGGAGTTCTGGTGATTCCAGCCATTGTTGATTTAACTTAGAGAAGACGGTGCTGAGGCGATCGCGGTCTAGATCAGGTGGCAAGTCGCCGAAATAGCCCAAAGTGACGTGGGCAGTGAAGTGATACTGCTGTTGAATTCCTAGGCCAAATAGCGAGCGGGTTTGGTAGATAGCGCGACGGAGTCCAACAATCTGCTCGTAGGAGCCTTCATCCGAAGGTATCAAACAAACACCCACAGACCGGGGCATGATCACAAGTCCTAACATCCTCCATCGAATAGGACCTGATTTCGGCTGCGGTTCATACTGCTGAAAAATTTGGGCGATCTGGTTGCGTAACTTCACCTCAAATTCAGCATCTTCACTAGCGTCACGATAAGCACTGTCCCAAATTAAGTCAGCCAAGGTGAGATGAAAGCTAGTAGTGGGCACAGGCACAATGAGATCGTTGGCTAAAGGCAGTTGCAGAAGTTGCTGTTGGTAAACGTTCAGATCTGCATAGAAAGCGTTTTCTGAATCTTCCTCAGCAGGTGGCGTACTTACCGTATAGCCAGGAAAGAGTACCGCTTGGATTTCACCGTCTGGCAGTCGCTGAAACTTAGGAGATTCCTGAACATGCTGTACTTGGGATCTGTAAGTCTCTGGCAGCGTCATTTTTGCCACCCGATTCAAGTAGGTTTGATAGTTATCGTCCAACTTTAATAGCCTCGTACTCTAACTAGGATGGATTTTATACAACTTTCGCCTGCGAAAGCTTAGCCAATCATTCTTTCAACTGGCTCAACTAGAGTTTAAACCTAAGACGCTCTGAGATGCTGCTGGTGAAAGTGCGGAGTTCAAGGTTCGGAGTTCGGAGTTCAGGGTGTTGGGGTATTGCTTTTAGCAGTGCTGCGCTAACAGGTGTCTGCTGAATTAGGAATTTGCTAGACTAGATATTATTGTGACTCCTGTTAACCAGCGACAATGACAGCAGATGAGGCAACCCATGCATTCAGGTACGCTACTTTCTAAAGAACTGCCCACCCTGCAATACATCTCCACCCCAAATCGGTTTGATGAAACCTGGGAAGCGCCTCTAGCGACCCTCCTGGGGTTAGGGCGTGCAGCAGGCGCTGACTTTATTGAATTTTTTCTAGAGCGGGTGAACTATATCAGCTGTTTGGCAGAGGACGACACGATCACTAGTATCGCGCCACGGCTCTCAACTGGCGCTGGTGTCAGAGTTTTTCTTGGCCAAGCTGATTGCTATGTCAGTACCAACGATCTGTCTTTTTCTGGACTAAAATCAGCTATAGAAAAAGGTCTCTCCATCCTAGGGCTGCAACTTCCGTCTCCTACCTCTTTTATTCCAGCGATTAACCTGGAACTGCTGCGAGACTACGCTACAACCAAAGGAAAAGATGCTTGGTTGCCTCAATGTAGCTCTATGAGGGAGATGGGGGAAGTTCTGCTTGACGCTAATGCCAAGCTTAAGCCCACTAGTCATGTTCAGTCCAGACGGGCTGTCTACTTTCGGGATTGGCAAGAAGTCTTGGTAGCAGCTAGTGATGGCACTTTTGCCCGTGATATTCGCCTCACTCAATCTGTAGGATACAGCCTCCTCTGTGCCGATGGTGCTAACCGTTCGTCCATTAGCAAGCGCTCTGGCAGCACCAGCAACCCTGAGTTCCTGCGGACTTGGAAGTACAATCTGGATGCGGAAGAAGTAGCGCAGTCAGCAGGGCAAATGCTTTACGCTGACTACGTAGAGTCGGGGACTTACCCTGTCATCATGGCGAACGAGTTTGGCGGGGTTATCTTCCATGAAGCCTGTGGTCATCTGTTGGAAACGACTCAGATTGAGCGGAATACCACTCCCTTTGCTGACAAAAAAGGCGAAAAGATAGCTCACGAAAGCCTGACAGCCTGGGATGAGGGACTCTCAAACACAGCCTTTGGGACAATTGACATGGACGATGAGGGTATGCCTGCTCAAAGGACGCTGTTAATCGAAAAAGGTATTCTCAAAAACTTCTTGGCGGATAGAGCTGGCTCTCTGCGCACTGGTCATCCTAGGACTGGAAGTGGGCGTCGCCAGGGCTATAATCACGCAGCCGCTAGCCGGATGCGAAATACCTACATTGCTACCGGAGATTACTCTAACGCAGACTTATTTGCTTCTGTAGACCGAGGTATCTACTGCAAAAGAATGGGTGGTGGCAGCGTTGGCGCTACAGGTCAGTTTAACTTCTCTGTTGATGAAGCTTATTTAATTGAGAATGGCAAGATTACGAAGCCTCTGAAGGGAGCTACTCTGATTGGTGAAGCCAAGGAAATTATGAATAAAATTTCCATGTGTTCACAAGACCTGAGCCTAGCAGCAGGTTTTTGTGGATCAATCAGTGGCAGTATCTATGTAACGGTAGGCCAGCCCCACATCAAAGTAGATTCAATCACCGTAGGCGGTCGCTAATGCTCTGCGTCTAACGCCTAACGCTTCGCTAATGCGCCTTTGCGCGAGGTTTCCTAATTGTGACTTTGTAAAGGTACTATCCATGCCAAACATCAACGACGTTGCCGACTATACCAGAGCAAGCGCGAAGCAACTGGGCATCAAGAAATTTGACATCTACGGGTCAATCGTAGATGAAACGAGCGTGCAGGTAGATCAGGGAGAGCCGAAACAAGTTAAAGCCTCGAATCGCTCTGGTGTAACTGTTCGAGTTTGGAATGAAGACCAGACAATGGGCGTCACCACTACCACAGACGTAGACCCGGACGGAGTTAAACTGGCGTTGCAGACTGCTTATGAGGCGAGTTTCTTTGGCGTTAAAGAACACGCTCCTGACTTTAGCCCAGAGGCGTCTGTCTCACTTCCAGCTAGTCATGAGAAAACACCACCAGTTCCTGTTTCACAATTGACGGCAAGCTTGATAGCAGCTGAAAAAGAGCTGCTTTCGATTCACCCAGCCATTAAACAGGTACCATACAATGGTCTGTCTCAAAGAGAGATAGATCGGTTTTATCTGAACAGCAACGGCGCTATCAGAACAGAAGCGCGGTCCTATACATCAATCTATCTCTACAGCAAAACAGAGGAAGATGGGAAAAAGCCACGCAGTGGTGGAGCTTTTAGAATCAGTCGTGGTTTAGAGCAGTTGGACATCGAAGGTTGCTTGAAAGAGACGGCGGAGAAAACTATCAGCCACCTCAACTATGAAAAAGTAAAGACCGGCAGATATACAGTTGTGTTCTCGCCGGAGGCATTTCTCAGCCTGATCGGGGCTTTTTCTAACCTGTTCAATGCTCAGAGCATATTGGACAAACAAAGCCTTTCTACTTCTGAATCCCTGGGAAACCAAATTGCCTCTCCTCTGCTTTCTATCTACGACGATGCCCTGCATCCTGCTAACGTGACGGCGGAGACTTTTGATGGCGAAGGAACGCCGACTCGCCGGACATCGCTGCTCACTGACGGTGTTTTAACGGGCTTTCTGCACAGTGCTGGTACTGCCAAGCGGTTCAACACTCAGCCTACAGGCCATGCAAACATTGGAGCCAAAGTTACTGTTGGCTCACATTTCTACCATGTTTCTCCGGGTACTGCCACTTCCACTCAATACAGTCTTGCCAATGCTGAGAACGTCATCCTGATTGATGACCTCCAGGCTCTGCATGCTGGAGTGAAGGCACTACAGGGGTCTTTCTCCCTGCCGTTCGATGGTTGGGTGGTCAACAATGGCAAGCTAACGAGCATTGAGTCAGCAACCGTTGCCGGAGATTTCCTAGAACTATTAAAGTCGATCATTTTTGTAGAAGAAGAGTCAGAATTGACGCCAAGAGGAGTGTCCCCCAAAGTTTGGGTTGAGGGACTGTCAATCACTGGAGAGTGAGCTTTTGGGTGATGGGATTACCTTAGGGGAGTTGCATGCTTACAGCGCCAAAAAGTATCTTTGCAAGTAAAACAGTTTGGGGCGCGATATTTACGGCGATCGCGGCGATCGCGCCAATTCTAGGAGATGCCTACGACAACCACCATATCTCTGGGAAAAGTATTGCTCAAATCATCGTGATTCTGGCTGGTTCGGCAGCAACGGTTGTCGGGCGTGTTCAGTCTGAGGCACCGCTGTACACTCCCTACGGGTTACCCGGTCCTGATCAGAAAGATTTAGAGCCTCCTCAGTCTCAACCCCAGTCTTAGTAGGGGTGCGCATCTGTGTGCCTAATTGCGGTGAAGCTACAGTGAACGAAATGTAATTCGTCAGCTTTCTACCAATGCCCCATGTCCTTTGCCCTTTGCCCAACCTCAACAAGTCATCGTTCAGTTTCACGAGACCTATGCAATCTAGTACAAGCCCAGCAACGTACATAGATAGGTAGTCAGTTCAGACATTGAGCAATGAAAAAACGGTATTTTCTCCAGGCTAGCGGGGCAATGGTTGGCACAATAGTGTTAGCGCGTTGCTTGCCCTCACGGTCAAAAGCACAGGTGGTCTCACATCGGTTTGAGATTACCAAGACTGAAGCTGAGTGGCGGAAAGTCTTGACACCAGAACAATTCTCTGTATTGCGTCAGCAGGGTACAGAGAGTCCTGACTCTAGTCCGCTCGACAAGAACTTTGCCAAAGGGACTTACCACTGCGCCGCTTGCGACCTGCCGGTATTTTTATCCCAAACCAAGTTTGACAGCGGCACCGGCTGGCCTAGTTTTTATGCTCCAATCAAAGGCGCGATCGGCACAACTCAAGATAACTCGCTGGGAATGACTAGGACTGAAGTGCATTGCCACCGCTGTGGTGGACACTTAGGCCATGTGTTTGACGATGGTCCTCCACCAACTGGCGATCGCTACTGTATGAACGGTGTCGCTCTTAAATTTGTTGCAGCTTGACAAGTCGGATTCATAATGAGTACGCTTGTTTATATAAGTTAATCAGGAATCCAGTCTAAATTAGTCAAGGAGCTAGATTGATGTTAGCCAATCGAGAAGGACAAAAAGTTCCCGACGTTACCTTTCGCACTCGTCAAAATAACCAGTGGGTGGACGTGACGACAAAGGACCTGTTTGCGGGTAAGACTGTGGTTGTCTTCTCTTTACCCGGAGCCTTTACTCCAACATGTTCATCGACTCATTTGCCGGGATACAACGAGTTGGCCAAGGTTTTCAAAGAGAATGGCGTGGACGACATTGTCTGTATCTCCGTCAATGATGCCTTTGTGATGAGTGAGTGGGCAAAGTCACAAGAAGCCGAGAATATAACTGCGATTCCCGATGGCAATGGCGACTTCACTGAAGGCATGGGCATGCTAGTTGACAAAGCAGACCTGGGTTTTGGTAAGCGGTCGTGGCGCTATTCCATGCTGGTGAAGGATGGCACAATTGAGAAGATGTTCATTGAGCCAGAGGAACCAGGCGATCCGTTTAAAGTGTCAGACGCGGAGACAATGCTCAGATACATCAACCCTCAAGCAGTGAAACCGAGACTGGTTTCTATGTTTACAAAGGTGGGCTGTCCGTTCTGCGCTCGTGCCGAGGCGATGCTACAGGAGCATGGCATAGATTACGAAGAGATTGTCTTGGGTAAAGGTGTGACCACTCGCTCTTTACGCGCAGTCTCAGGCGGAACAACAACTCCTCAGGTGTTTGTGGATGGTAAATTGATTGGTGACTCTGAGGCATTAGCAGCTTACCTCGGCGCTGTGTAGCTGGCGTAGGGACATGAGAATGCCATGTCCCTACCAAAAAATCTGAAAGACATGAGACTCTGACCTCGGAATCATTTACCATTGCCTTTCTGTATCCAATGCAACAGATTACAGAAAGATGGAATAATTTAACAAAACCGAATATTTAGGTTGCGAATGTTCTTAACCTCAGACAGTTGAAGTAGTCTAAGTACCATTCGATAGATAGACACACCTCTCGCGGTTGCCATGATAGATTACAACTCAGTATAATCGCCGATTCTAAAGAGCTAGTCATGCAAATCAGCAGACGCAACTTGATCAAGACAGCTTCTGTTTCAGGTTTGGCAGCAGCAGGTTTAGCAGCTTCAAAAGATTTTTTGCCGCCGCT
>CAXUIV010000163.1:0-8595 GCA_964250875.1 uncultured bacterium | reverse complement strand
GTTGGCAGTGAGATGCCGTCAAACTGGTCATTAGAAGCTCTCAAGGCTCAAGCAGTCGCCGCCCGGTCCTACGCTTTAGCCCAGTACATTCGGCCTGCCAATGGTTTCTATCACATGGGTGCGACCGAGGCTTGGCAGGTATACAAAGGCTTGGATGGGGAGAGCGGTTCAACTCATCAAGCAGTCGATACAACTGCTGGGTTGTTTCTAAGCTACAAAGGTGGACTGGTTGAGTCCTTGTATGCCTCTACCGATGAGGTTGTGATCAAAGCCCATGAAGGCCGGGGTATGAGTCAAACAGGTGCCCAAAACTTAGCCTTACAGGGCTATGACTATTTGCACATTTTAGGTGCTTACTACCCAGGTAGTGGTTTAGCCCAACTGCGACTGGCAGCGGCAAAATAGTGGGTAGTTACAACTTATTCGTCCTCTGTCATCGGTGTCATGTCACAAACTACCTACAGCACTAAAAAGAAGGGCAAGCTCCCTTCAGGGAGTATCATCCGACTGGGGAAGTTTGTTTGGACAACTCTTTGGCACACAATGATGTCAAGGTTGGCCCCCCGCAGTTCGTCGGGTGAGTATATTCGGCCCGTTAGTCAGTTTAGCCAGTTTGTTGGGGTAGACAGTCTCTACCAACCAGCATCAGGGCGATATCGCCTCTATGTAGGACTAGGGTGTCCTTGGGCACATCGGACTCTGGTGGTGCGGGCACTCAAGGGACTGGAAGACGCCATCGCCGTGTCGGTCGTGTCGCCCTCACCAGATGAGGGAATTTGGGTGTTGGACCAAGAAGAGAAGGGCTGCCGTACCTTGCCTGAGCTGTATGAGCTAGCAAAACCTGGCTACAGCGGACGCTGTACGGTGCCTGTGCTGTGGGACGAAGAGACGCAGGCGATTGTCAACAACGAAAGTGCGGAAATCATCGTGATGTTGAACTCAGCATTCGATGAGTTCTCTCATTCAACCCTAGACCTGTATCCAGAGGATCTGAAGGCAGCGATCGACCAGTGGAACGAGAAAATTTACCAAACGGTGAATAATGGGGTGTATCGCTGTGGCTTTGCCCAAACCCAAACTGCATACGATCAAGCCTGCGTGGAGCTATTCACTACCCTAGACGAGATTGACACTACGCTTTCAAATAGTCGGTACCTCTGTGGAGACAGAGTAACGCTGGCGGATGTACGCCTCTTCACCACGCTGTTCCGCTTTGACGTAGTGTACTACGGACTGTTCAAGTGCAACCGTCGCCGGATTCAGGATTACCAGCACCTTAGCCCCTACCTACGAGACCTATATCAGCTTCCCGGCGTTGCTGAAACCTGCGATTTAGATGCAGTAAAGCGGGATTACTACAGCAATCTGTTTCCGCTCAATCCGGGCGGCATCATTCCTGCTGGCCCTGATATGACTGCACAACTATGCTGAAACCGACACGTCCAGCATTCTTGCAAGTATGGCTCTTGGTAGGCTTGCAATCTTTTGGTGGGGGCGTGGCAACCCTGACATTGATTCGGCGAGCAGTTGTCGAACAGCAGGGTTGGCTCCCCGAAGCCGAATTCACTCGCAACTGGGCTATAGTGCAGATGGCACCAGGAATCAACCTGCTGGGTTTGACAATTTTGATTGGACGTAGGGTTGCGGGAGTGCAGGGTGTGGTGTTAGCACTCTTGGGCTTACTGCTTCCTAGTGTAGCGATCGCCGTACTATTAACGGCTGTCTATCAGAGCATCCAGCACTTAGCGGCGGTGCAAGCGGCGCTGCGGTGTGTCATTCCTGCCACTGTCGGTCTAGGTTTACTAACCGCACTGTATATGGCTCGTCCTTTAATGGTTGCCAGCCGACGTGAGGGGAGTGGTAGTTTTTTGCTGAGCAGCATGCTTTTGCTCGGTAGTGGCATGGCTGTAACATGGTGGCACTGGCCTGTGATCTCGGTTTTGTGTACATCTGGTACGGTGAGTGCATTCGCCAATTGGCGGCGGAAGGCGGTCGTAGATCCGGAGGCTACTGACTCATAGTGCATTTTTCCATAGTGCATGCTCTTATTTACTTTTGGCTCTTCCTGAAGGCATCCCTGTTCTCGACTGGTGGAATGGGGAATTTGCCGAGTTTACACGCTGATTTTCTCGCACGCCACTGGGCAACTGAGCAGCAGTTTGCCGAGTCGCTGATTATTGGGCAGATTGCACCCGGACCAAGTGGCTTGTGGGTCATCAGCCTGGGCTACTTGACCAACGGATTGCTGGGCGCAATGCTCGCTTTAATCGCCATCACTCTGCCGCCCTTACTGGTGTTGCTGATAGACAGACTTTACAACCGGGTAAAAGACCATCCAGCGGTGGAGGGATTTGTGCGTGGGCTGAGTCTGGCTGTCGTCGGAATTTTTAGTATGGTCCTCCTCCGCTTGCTGCAAAGTTCTGGCGTGAACGCTTACAGCTTAGCGATCGCTACAGCTGCCATCGGACTAGGACTGACTCGTCGTATTCCCGTCATCAGTATTGTAGCTTTAGCGGCATTGGTTGGAATCCTTACCCATTGAGACTGTCAGCGTGGAAGTGTTAACTTCAGGGGCGGCAATGTTATATTGCATTCCATCAGTAAAGGTACATTTACAGTATCTCAGCAGCTCCGTTCAAAACTCTCCTGTTTTCAACCTCTTGTCACTTCACATCTGCACACTAGCTCTAGATCTGCGAGTATAGAAGTAGGCTACCTCTCAGTGTCGTTGTGAAGAAGAATCGTTTTGCAATCGGTTGACTTTACTACCCTAACCGCTACCTGTAGCGAGCTGCGTACAAATTGGCTACCGGCACGCACAGAACAGGTGTATCAGCGTGATCGCTACACCATTGCCGTGGCATTGCGCACCCTAGAGCGACGAGGGTGGTTAGAGATCTCCTGGCATCCCCAAGCAGCTCATATTTGCATCGGCGACCCACCACCGAGAACACCTGATACCTTTACCTTTAGTCAACAGTTGCTGCATCAGCTGAATGGTTTAGCCCTAGTAGATATCGCTGGTGTCGCGCCTTGGGAGCGGGTGGCAGCTCTCCAGTTTGCCCGTCGTCCAGGAGAACCTCCCCTCTGGCACCTGTACGTGGAGATTATGGGCAAATACAGCAATGTTATCCTGACCGATCAAAACAATGCGATTGTAACTGCCGCTCATCAAGTGAGTCAGCAGCAATCCAGTGTCCGTCCCATTCAAACCGGGCAGATTTATGAACCACCACCAGCCCTGACGAGTGCGCTACCGACTTTGAATGAAACCCAAGAGCGCTGGCAAGAACGGGTGAGCTTAGTCCCAGGAGTTACCTGGCGTCAGCTACTGAAAACCTATCGTGGCTTGAGTCCAGCTCTTGTGCAGTCGATGGTTACAGTTGCGGGGCTAGATCTGGAGCGAACCACAGATACTTTGCAGTCATCTGACTGGCAACAGTTGTTTGGCCGTTGGCAAGAATGGCTGCAAGCGTTAGACAAGTCTCAATTTCAGCCCGGTTGGACTGCCCAAGGATACACGGTACTCGGCTGGGGGGCCGTCGAGCCAGTTGAAACCGTTCAAGACTTGCTTAACCGCTACTACTCAGCCCAACTGAATCAGCAAGAATTCACCCAGTTGCGCCATCAGCTGAGTCAGAAACTCAACAATGTCCTGGAAAAACTGCGGCTTAAAGCCCGCACCTTTGATGACCGTTTGCAACAGTCTAGTCAGGCAGAGCAGCATCGGCAAAAAGCTGACTTGCTAATGGCTCACCTGCAAGAATGGCAACCGGGGCTGAAGGCGATCGCCCTGCCAGATTTTGATACCGGCAACCCAGTCACTGTGGCGCTAGACCCAGAGAAAAATGCTGTGCAAAATGCCCAAAGTTTATACAGACGTACAGGAAAGCTCAAGCGCGCTCGAGCTGCGGTGGAACCGTTACTGGCAGAAGTGAATGCCGAAATCCACTATCTAGAGCAGGTGGAAGCGGCAGCGCGATCGCTAGATGAGTACCGCACATCAGAGGATCTAGAAGCGCTGGAAGAGATCCGGGAGGAACTGATTCAGCAGGGGTATTTAGAAGATTCCGGGTACCGGGGTTCCCGTAGAAGTGATACACCAAGCTATCCCCGACGTTATCGAACACCGAGCGGATTCGAACTCTTAGTTGGGCGCAACAATCGCCAGAATGACCATTTGACGTTTCGGTTGGCTGGAGATTACGATCTCTGGTTCCACGCTCAAGAAATTCCAGGGGCCCATGTGTTGCTGCGTCTGGAGCCTGGGTCTGTGGCAGATGAACCAGATTTACAGTTCGCTGCTGACTTTGCTGCCTACTACAGCCGCGCTCGCCAAAGTGATACGGTGCCAGTTGTCTACACCGAACCCAAGCATGTCTACAAACCCAAGGGAGCTAAACCGGGCATTGCTATCTATAAGCAGGAGCGCGTTCTTTGGGGCAAGGCTCACCAAGCTGGTGAACTTAACGAGTATACCAAGATCTAGCAGGGAATTTTATTAAAAAATCTGTCTTTAGAATTACAATAATCTTAAGAAAGATTACCCGCTGCAGTCTGGGAACGAGCAGTCTGGGCCTCCTTCTGAGGAAAAGACAACGCAACAAGAAGTTTTTCGACCAGCTGTGGTAGCTGGTCATTTTTTTTGTTACGCCGTGCAGTTTTTACCAGTAGAACCTGTTGACCCAGTTGTGGGGATGCCAACGCAGGTAGCAGTGTTCTCCTTAAGAATTAACGGGGAAATGCCTGCTGTTAAGTGTCGCGGCAGGGAACACTTGCGGATTATTTATGGTTCGGAGTATACAGAGGCTGAGAATTTGTCAAGGCTGCGATCGCGTGGACTATCATTCAAGCGTTCTCTAGCACTCCGGGAGTTTGCTTTGGGCATTGAAGCTTTGCAGCGCTTCGTCGCTCGTGAACCTCCGGGTCGCGTCCATGAATGCGTCTTCGGTGTTCTGACGTTGGAGAGTGAACCAATCGACCCACGTTTGTAATTAACCCGGCATGCAGTATCAAATTCTCAAATTTCACCTTGCTAATATTCTGTAAATTTGTTAACCTAGTAAAGGACAAAAAAACAATTTGTCTTGCCGGGATAGCTCAGTTGGTAGAGCAGAGGACTGAAAATCCTCGTGTCGGCGGTTCAAATCCGCCTCCTGGCATTTGAGTAAATCAGAGCTTTTTCCTATGGTGGGCGGGTTTGAGAGGACTGTGCAGGTGAAACCGTGTCTGCAAGCTTGGGTATTTTTGGATGGATTTGAGATGAAAAGTGGTGTAAACATGGTGTAAATGATGGTGTAAGCTGGAGGAGCGCTACACCAAAAGCGCCTATATACTCGAAAACACCCCCTGGTAAGGCTTCAAAAGGTTCCGTAGCAATCCTTAGTTCCAATGGACGGCTACAGCTCAGGTTTAGCTACGCTGGCAAGTGTCACTACATTTCTACCGGCTACCCTGACACGTTACAGCACCGCAAGTTAGCTGAGATCAAGGCAAAGGAGATTGAGAGGGATATTCTCTACGAGCGGTTCGACCCTAACAACTTAGAAAAATACAAGTCACAACCAGTCCTCAATACGATTACACCAATTACACTAATCTCCGCTCCTCAACTATCGCTAGCTGAATTATGGGAAAAGTATACTGATTTCAAGCGCTCCAGCCTATCACCCAGTACTCTGGCCAAGGACTTTACAAAAGTCTCTCGCTGCATTAACGCGCATCTTCCTACCAAGTCTCTCGACGATGCCGTGGCAATCAGAGATTGGTTGATAGCTAACAGAAGCCCTAATGCAGCCAAGCGGGTTCTCACTCAATTTGCCGCATGTTGCGATTGGGCTGTGAAGTCTCAGCTCATCTCTAAAAATCCTTTTGTCGGAATGGCTGCTGTCATCAAGATTCCGAAGGGCGAGTCTGAGGACAGTGACATTAATCCATTTAGCCTCGAGGAGCGCGATCGCATCATCCAAGCATTCAGAAATGACCTTTATTACAGTTTCTACGCTCCATTAATTGAGTTCCTGTTTCTTACGGGGTGTAGACCTTCTGAGGCGATCGCACTTCAGGGGAAAAACATTTCTGAAGACTTTCGTTCTATTCGGTTCGAGCAGGCGGTCGTTATTTCTGAAGGAGGATTGGTTTGTAAAAAAGGATTGAAGACCCAGAAGAAATGTCTCTTTCCAGCAAACTCTAAACTGGTCGCGTTACTCCAGTCTGTCAAGCCTGAAGATGTCACTGGAGAAACTAAAGTCTTTCCATCGCCGCAAGGCAGCTGGATCGATGTCCACAATCTGACCAACCGTGCGTGGCGTTCAGTTCTCTCCAAGTTGAACGGTATTGAGTACCGCAAGCTGTATCAGACACGCCACACCTTTATTACAGCAGCTTTGGCGACTGCGGTCGCAACTCTAGAAGGTAAGACAAAAATGTTGGATGCCAAGGATATTGTCAAGCTAGTAGGTACCAGTTCCAAAATGATTCACGAGCATTACGCCGGTCAAACTAGGGAGTTGTTCGTACCCGATTTCTAGGACGGTACCAGCGATCGCCTTTAGGGAATTCTCTTACCAAAACGCACCAAGAGCTTGCGTCGCCAAAGTGAAAAGAACAGCGGCGGGCAACCGGAGCATCCTGGTCACACCTTGGAGTGGAGGGCGGATGTGGGAAAGACTTGAGACAGCACAGTTCTTTGCTCGGTGAGATTGCTACTTCCCAATTTTGGCAACAACTCAAAATATCTGGAAAAGGCTCTTTTGTCCCAAACCACACTAATTACGCACAGATTTATCCGGCCCCAAGCCGTGCGGTCAATCACTACATTAATCATAGTTTCCGGTTGAAAATATGTTTTCATCCAGGCGATCACCAGGGGAAACCAAATTTTTTCAACCGTCAGGCAGGGCAATGACAAAAGTCTCTGAATTTTCTTTCTTCTACTCTCAAAGGTGATGGGGATTGGCAGGGCGGTCGCCAAAGCTTCTAGTCTGACCTGCTTAAGCGATTGCAGCAGGTGGAGCAAAATTTGCAAAAACAGATATTCGGCCAGACTCAGTTGACTTCTTAAGTGGGTTTGGTAGAATGTGGGTGACAATGTCATTAGATAGGTCTTATTGACATCAATAGACCGATCTTTTTTTTACCATCAATTGCTACATTTCTGATCACATAAGCTTTTCCGGATGTTTTGTCGCCCCGTCAGGCTCAAAACACCTCTTTCAAATAAATTTGATACGCTTCCTCTCGTAGATGCTGAAGGCATAGCCCGTATCTTTAGCCTCGATCTTCCACCTCATCCGCAGACCAAGGACCTCGATCAACTCTCCCTCATCTCGACAAATCTTCCGCACATTGTGATCCGCTAGTGCGGCAGAGTAGTCAACATTCATAATTAGTCTCCTTTTACAGTTAGTGTTTTCTTGAAGTACAGAATGGGATTTTCTGGCTAGCTATTTGCTAACCGCTGCAATTGGGATCGACTTAGAGCTTCACTGCTTCGATAATGCTGAGCATTGAGGCAGTTGGAATTACTCGCGTCAGTTCAAATCCACTCGATTGCAACAACGAGCGATACTCTTCCTCAGTCCGTTCCTGTCCACCAGTGCCCACCATCATGAGTACATCAAGAAACTTTGCTGGAGAAGGTTCGTTACCTGGTGGAATAATGCCTTCGACCAGGAGTAACTTGCCCTGATCTGGCATCGCTTGGTGACAGTTTTTCAGAATGAGTGCAGCCTTCTCATCCTCCCAATCGTGAATGATCCAGCGCATCAGGTAAGCATCACCCCCCGATGGCACAGACTCAAAGAAGTTACCTGCAATCGGTTGAATGTTTTCGTCTACACTGACCGTCGTAATGATTTCAGGCAGATCGAACAGAATGCCTTTGAGATGAGGATAGGATTGCAGAATGGTAGAAATTAAGCTGCCCTGTGATCCACCAACATCGACAACTGTATTGAATTGAGAAAAGTCATAAGTCGCTGCAACCGCTTGTGCAACCGGAATTCCAAAATTGGTCATTTCCTGAGAGAAGACCTGACCCGCTTTAGGATGTTGAGCATAATAATCCCAAATCGACATTTTAGCTGCGGCATCAAACGCAATCTCACCTGTCCTTAAGCTATGTAAGCCATTGCTCCAGGCTAAAGAATGATCGTCTCCCATCTCTCCCATCGCCGCATATCGCATTGAACCCGGACTATCACTCTTGAGTGTTTCACCAAGAGGAGTCAGTGTAAAAGTGCGATCGGAAACTTCGTTAAAGATGCCCACACTAGCGAGAGCGCGTAGAAGCCGATACAGCGATCGCGGTTCTGTGTTTGTTGCGGTTGCCAGGTGTGCGATCGTTTTTGGCTGATCGTCAAACACATCAGCAACTCCTAATTCCGCAGCAAGATAAATCGATCGAGCAATCCAAAAGCCGCCGATCAGATTCATCATTGTTTCTTGGGGAGCAACTTCTAATTCTTTCATTGTCTACCTCTGTGTAAGCTTTACGGCTTCAATCATGCTCAGGTTGAATTTTGAGGAAATCGGAATCGCTCGCGTCAGTTCAAACCCACTCGACTGCAACAACGATCGATATTCTTCCTCAGT
>CAXUIV010000162.1:0-8605 GCA_964250875.1 uncultured bacterium | reverse complement strand
GGTAGTGCTGTTCTGCCAGTACTTCAGTGGGAGACATCAGCGCGGCTTGGTAGCCAGATTGAATGGCAGCCAGAATCGCCACCACAGCAACAACGGTTTTACCAGACCCAACGTCCCCCTGCACCAACCGATTCATCGCTGCTGGTTTCTGCAAATCGTCGAGGATATCATTAATAACCCGTTGCTGCGCTCCCGTCAGTTTAAAAGGCAGCTGCTGGTAGAACTGGTCAATCAACTGCCCAGTAGGAGTAAGAACGGCGCTGGTCTGGTTTTGGCGAGCTTTATGCTGACGTTGCAGTAGACCGAGCTGGAGGTAGAAAAATTCATCAAAGACCAAGCGGCGACGGGCAACTTCCAAAGTGTCGCTGTCCGCCGGAAAGTGGATATTGGCGATCGCTTCCGACAATCCCATCAATCCATACTTTTCCCGTAGGGAAGGAGGTAGGGGTTCTTGAAGCAGGGCAGCAGCTGGGAGAGCGGCAATTACCGTCTGCCTCACCAAGTCTGCCGCCACTCCTTCTGTTAGCGAATAAACCGGCACCACTCGACCGATGGTTTGAGAATCAATCTTGTCTCCTGGATGGGCCAAAACCTCCAGTTCCGGGTCTTCCAGCGTCAGGTTATATTTGCTCTTTTTCACCAATCCTGAGGCGGCAACAACAGCACCAGTGGGATACCGGCGCTTTTGTTGTTCCTGCCAGCCGCGATTGTTGTAGCGTGCGCCAGCGAAAAAGCGACCGAGTCGAATTTGACCAGTGTTGTCTTTCAGCACGACCTCAAGAATCGTCAGTTTGGGATTGCGGGGGCTGTTAAAGCATGTGCAGCTCTTGACCATTCCCACCAATGTCACTGTCTCACCCGGTTGAAGATCGCGGATGCTGACCTGACGCGCATAGTCAATATGGTCACGCGGATAGTAGAAAAGAACGTCCCGCACGGTGTGTAGTCCTAACCGGGCTAGATTACTGCCCCTTTTTGCCCCCACCTCTGCCAAGCTAGTCAACGGTTGGTCGAGATCAGGGGCTAGCCGCCGAGTTACTTCAGCTGGATGGGACTGAACTAGGGGCGTTGTGCGGGGACTTTGGACTTTAGACTTTGAATTTTGAATTTTGGGTTTTTCGTCGTTTACCGCTTCTTTACTCTCACCTGACTGCATTTGGTAGAGATATCGGCGAGCTGATGCTACTAGATGTTGTCGCTCTTCCAGTTTTAGCTGAGGATAAATCGCAAATTCAGCGGCGAACTCTTGCCAGCGGCGACGCTCATCTAACGGCAGGGCAACTGGGTGTTTACCAAAGCTCAGGCTGAGAAACTCACTAAAGCGGTATTGTTTTCCCATGAGGTCTATGAAGCCCCTTTCTGCCTCCACTGCCAGGGCTTTCTGCAACCGCATCCAATCTGGTAATTCTGCCGACATTTATGAGTTGATTTAAATTTTCGCTAAGGCAATCCATCGAATCGCCCCCACAAAACACTTGACGGGTCGCTCCGGCAAAACTAAACTTACTCATCAAACCAACTGGAGCGCCAAGCACCTTCTGCCTGTGCCACTGTTCGTTCCCGCTGCTTCTTGTGATGCTCCCGTCCCAGTTTACTAGCCTTGGTTAACAGATTCCGAATCTGGTTACGTCCAGCTCTTGTTGTGGCGTCAGCAAATTCAATTTCCGTTAAGCGCAGATGAACAGCGACAATGTGTGTCACGGTAGTTTCTTCTGACACCTCAGCATCTTCAGTTTCAATCAACAAGTTTAGGAGGTTGGGTGGCCCAGACACATGCTCTGCACCGGCTTCAGATGAATTTGCAGCAGCCTCTAACAGCTGTTCTGGGAATTTCTTGGGCAATAATCCAGCTTGCTGCAACAAACGATTGGCTTTATGCGACGTTGTTCTTAAAGTACCAACAATTTTCTGCTCCAGGTTTTGTTGCCACTGAGCTAGCAACATTGGGCTAAATGATTGGTTTTGGGGGGCCGTAAGAACCGTTTTTGGCATCACTGTTTCTTCCGCCACAGCATCTGGTAGATTCGCTTCAGACTCAATCACTGCTGGTTCCGGCTCCTGTACGGGTGTATCAATTGATTCTGCGCTACCATCCTCGTCCTCAATGGGTGGTGCTGATGTTTCTACCTCACTCTTGTCCTCCTCAGTCCTGGTATGTGTGATCAGTTCAGCCGCTGCCTGTTGACCCAACTTGCGGATGGCTTGCTGCAATTGCTGCCGCTGGCTAAAGGACAAATTTAAAAAGGCTGCGGGATAACCTTGAGTACACAGGTGATAGCTGGCCAAAATTAGCTGCTGACGCACGGCTTGCCCTAATGCCACAAGGTAGCTGGTGTAGGCGCTATGGAGTTCAGCCGCGATCGCGTCTACCGCCTTTTCTATTGCAGCAATATCCTGCTCAATTTGCTCGATCGCCATAGCATACCTGACACAACACCTATTTGAAATGATCTGGCAGTACAGACGTACTTCCATACTTTAGGATAGCTAATTAAAAGCAAGACAGGCCAGTCTCAGATGAGATTGGCCTGTTCTCCTTCAACTAAAGAACAACGGGCGCTGAGCAACAGTTCATAAGCATTCCTGCCCTTTGCCCCTTGCCCCTTGCCCTCTTAATTAGTCTTGCTGCTTTTCTATGCCCTCGCCTAGGACAAAACGGACAAAGCGGCGGACTTGGATATTTTCACCCAGTTGAGCGATCGCCTGTTTCACCAGTTCTTCAACTGTGATGTTCTGATCGCGGATATAGGCTTGGTCCATCAGAGACATTTCTTTTAGGCGTTTGTCAATCCTGCCCTGAACAATTTTTTCTTTAATGTTCTCTGGCTTGCCTGCTAGATCGTCTTTACCCATTTCAACTGCCTTTTCCTTTTCGACAATTTCAGGTGGGATGTCCTCTACCTTCACGTACTCTACGTTAGGACAGGCCGCGATCTGCATGGCAATGTTCTTGACCAAGACTGGAAACGCTTCGTTGCGGGCTACAAAGTCGGTTTCGCAGTTGACTTCTACAAGAACGCCAATCCTGCCACCTGTGTGGATGTAGCTATCCACTAGCCCTTCTGCTGCCACACGCCCTGCTTTTTTACCGGCAGAGGCAAGACCCTTTTGCCGCAGCCACTCAACAGCTTTGTCTTTGTCACCACTGGTTTCTAGGAGTGCTTTTTTGCAGTCCATCATGCCAGCGCCGGTTCTCTCGCGTAGCTCTTTGACGACTTGTGCAGATATTTCCGCCATCTTGCCTCAATTCCTACTTAACTGACACTTACTTTTGGCCCTTTCTTGTGGCCCTAATTGCTGCACCCTGAGTATTTCTACCTTATGATGTGCCCACTCAGCAATCACAACTTAATTATTCCTCAGTTTCCTCATCTTCATCGGGAAGCACGGAGTCGGTGAACTCAGTTTCCCCATAGTCGAGGTCTTCGTCAGCGCCTTCGTAATCTTCGTATTCGTCCTCTCCATCCATCTGACCGTGACGGCCTTCGTAGATAGCATCAGCCAATTTGCCCACAATCAGCTTAATCGATCGAATAGCATCATCGTTCGCTGGGATGGGAATATCTACTACATCCGGATCGCAGTTTGTATCTAACATAGACACAATTTGAATCCCCAGCTTTTGGCATTCCTGCACCGCGTTGTACTCCCGCCGCTGGTCTACTATCACCACAATATCGGGGACTTTTCGCATTGATTTGATGCCGCCCAGATATTTCTGGAGCTTAGTCATCTCCCGCCGCAGCATCGAGGCTTCTTTTTTCGGCAACAGGTCCAGTGCCCCGGTTTCCTCCCGACGCTCTAGATCCTTCAGCCGGTCTACACGAGTTTTGATCGTGGCCCAGTTAGTCAGCATTCCACCTAGCCATCGCTGGTTAATATAGTGGGAACCACACCGGGCAGCTTCTTGCGCGACAATTCCTGCTGCTTGACGCTTGGTGCCAACAAAGAGGAACTTCTTGCCTTGTTCAGCTGCTGAGCGCATATAGTTGTATGCATCATCCATCAACTGAGCAGTTTGAACCAGGTCGATGATATGAACCCCGTTACGAGATGTGTAGATGTATGGAGACATCTTGGGGTTCCAACGTCGGGTCTGATGTCCAAAGTGAACACCAGACTCCATCATCTGAGCCAATGAAACAACTGGCATATTTTGAACTCCTAATTCGGGTTAAACCTCCACCCAGATGTATTTCTCTTTGGAAACACCCGAAGTTCTGAGTGTGCGATTTTATTTACAACCCTTCTAGGATAGCATATTTAAGGCTGACTGGTCTCGGCGTAAGCTGCATAAACACCTTTGACGTTGTACCAGTTGAGGAAAATTCGGGCGATTTCCAAAGCCAGCTGCGGTTTACCCCTGTCAATTAGCCACTGTAAGAATGGAGCCATCGTGCGTTCATTCAGATGTCCACCCAGCGAAAGGATGCCCCAAAGGAGGCGATGCAGCCAAGTCATTTGGATCATCATTCGCACTTCCCAGGTAGGATGCTTCTGGTAGAACAGCACGCCCATGCGGCCCCGTTGAATTTCTCGGTCAATCAGGTGAGGAATTTGCGCTAAGGCAAAAGGTGGATGCCAGTGATAGCCCACGGCTGCTGGACATTTTATCAGCTTTAATCCCAGTTGCTTGAGACGTACACCTAGCTCCAGATCTTCCCAACCATAAAGCTGGAAGCGAGTGTCAAATGGCCCCGCTTTTTCTAGCCATTTGTGAGCGATCGCCACGTTGCCAGTGGCGAAGTAGGCAGCTGAAAAATCAGTCAGCTTGTATGGTTCACTTGTCGGGTTATCAAAGTTACAGGTGTTAACGACCCAACCGTAAGTAAACAGGCGATCACTTCCTAGCTGCTGTTGTCCCTGAACCAAGGCATTGGCGTGTGCCTGAAGAAAATGCTCGGTAACAACCAGATCGCTATCAATAAAAATAATGGTGTCCCCAACTGCCTGCTCTATCCCCAAATTTCGGGCAGCAGCTGGACCTTGGTGGTCTTGCAAGAGCGATCGCACGTGGGGAAACTCAGAGGCATTTTGCTGTAACCACTCCAGAGTGCCATCGGTTGAGCCGTCATCTACTAAAACGACTTCGTAACCCTGGACAAACGCACCATCGCACGTCTCTATATCAGCCAGTTGTTGCCGTTCCAGCGCTCTTAGGCATTTTTCCAGAATGGGTTGGCGATTATATGTTGGAATCACAACGCTAAAAAACACCATCTCCTCCGTCACACACTGTATCCAGTATCGCTTAAAGGGGAAAGGCGAAGGGCGAAGGGGGAAAGGCGAAGGGCGAAAGGAGTTATTTCTATCTCCCTATCTCCCCATCTCCCCATCTTCTGAAATCTGTGTCGCCCTTAACAGAATTGCTCTGAATTAATTGCATAATAATGACTCGTTGTTTTGCAAACAGCAATTAGTGGTTGGTGCTACTAAAGTTGTGCTGGCACGTTCAGATGGTAGCAACGCGAAGAAGTGGGGTAAGCAGTAAGCGTGGTCAGGGAGAGTCTGGAATGAAAGCTCAAGATTTGAAAGGGAAAACGATTGCATTTGCAGGTTCTGGCGGCCTTGACAGCTGTACCATCACCCGTTGGCTCACAGATCAGGGCATACAGGTGGTGTGTTTTACAGCCGATCTGGGGCAGCCAGATGAAGACGATCCAGAAGCAATCGGAGAGCGGATGCGCTTGTCTGGAGCAGCAGATTTTGTTTTGTTACCTGCACGAGAAGCTTTGGTAGAAGCTGGCCTTAGTGTGATTCAAGCTCAAGCTTGCTACGAGGGACGCTACTGGAACACCACAGGAATCGCAAGATGTGTACTGGCGAAGGCCATGATCCAGGAGATGCAGAAAAGGGGGTTGTCTATCCTCAGCCATGGAGCAACAGGACGTGGTAACGACCAAGTGCGTTTTCAATTGATCGCTAATATGCTTGCTCCAGATTTTGAAGTGTATGCTCCTTGGCGAGACGAGGAATTTATCGCCCGGTTTCCTGGTCGTAGTGAAATGATTGACTTTTGTAAAGAACGTAGCTTGCCAATCACTGCTACGAAAGATAAACCTTACTCTACCGACGCGAATCTGCTTGGCCTCACCCACGAATCGGGACTACTGGAATCGCTCACAACCCCAGCTCATTTCGTGAAGCCGGTTATGGGCTGCTACCCGATTGATGCCCCAGCAGAACCAGAGGAGTTCATCGTCCACTTTGAGCAGGGACGCCCAGCCAAGCTGAATGGTAGTTCTGTGAGTCTACTTGAGGCAATTGTTCAGGCAAACGCCATTGGCGGACGTCACGCCGTTGGGATCGGCACTCATCTGGTAGAAAACCGCTTTGTAGGAGTTAAATCACGAGGTATTTACGAAAGCCCAGGCGTAGAACTACTTGGCACCTGTTACGGTCTGTTACTGCAACTGATTCTGGATCGCCGTGCCCGTGAATTTTTTGAACAGCTATCTCAATTGATTGCGAAGCAGATCTATCAGGGTTATTGGTTTGACCTAGCTACCCAGATGGCACTCCAAGCCCTTCAACGCCCAGCGGAGCTGGCGACGGGAACAATTGCAGTCTCCATTTACAAAGGAAATATCTCGTTCCTCTCAGCCAGCCATGTGCCTCACTCAATATATTCCGAAGAGAATGCTTCTATGGAGGATGTTGGTAACTACAATCACGCCGATTCAGAGGGGTTGCTACGTGTACTTGGTGTGAGTGCGAGGGTACTGGCTACGAGCGGTCAAGTTAAGGGATAAAGGAGCTGAGGGGGCTGAGGAGGCTCCCTACTCTTCCCGCGCTGAACGCTTAACCTGGCGTGACTCCAACCATAGGGGTAAAACTATTAAGGCAACTACGACAATTAATGACAAAAGAGCAAACTGGGTCGCTCCAGCTATCACTTGTTCTAACGGTAAAACACGCCCCACAAAGAAAGCTAGAGTCACCATTACTGAAGCCCAGGCGGCTGCCCCTGCTAGGTTAAACAGAAAAAATCTTCCATAGGGCATCCCCACTATTCCAGCCAGTGGTGCGGCAAAGACCCGCAGCAGTGCAACAAAGCGACCAAAAAACACTGCCTTACCAGCATTTTGGCTAAACTTGTTTTTCACTTCCTCTAAGCGCTGTTCCTTGACCCGAAAGAAGCGACCAAGTCGAAGCACGAAAGGCCAGCCAGCAGTCCTACCAATCCAATAGCCGCAGGTACTGCCTAAGACTGCACCGAGGATAGCGCTACTGAGAACGAGCCAATAATTCAATTGGTTACTGCCAGCCAGAAACCCGCCTACCAAAGTGATAGTCTCACCAGGAAGGGGAAGGCCGAGATTTTCTAGCAAAATTCCCCCAAGAACTGCCCAGTAGCCATACTGCTGAGCAAATTCCTGGATCGCTTCTAGTGATATAAAGTCAAGAGACATCCAGTACAGCCTTATGAAGTTTCACATTGCCTTCATCTTGACGTGAAGCTTGAAAGGGTGTCAATCTAACCGGGGCATCTGCTTCACTTAACTTACGTCAGTTCGCTAGGTCCCACAGGCTAACTTTACAAAAGCTTCATATAAACCCGGATTTTGCATAAAGATTTCATAAAGACACTCGGAAAATACTGAAAGTTCTGTGTAGCTTTGCCATATTTAACTTTTGTATAGTTTTGCTATTGTAGTGGAATTTAAACTGAACTGTACGGGAAAGTACTTACGTTTCTCTTTGTCTGCATAATTCGGAAGTGCCCAACCGCTTGGATAGGCACACAAGTTGCAGGATGAAACAGAGATGTAAAATCAGTCCACTCTTCCTTGCTCTATTTGCCTGTATCTACCAGCCACTGAAAACTATGATTACGCAAGAACGTCAACCGATTGTGCTTCAACCTCAGGGACGCCTAGATTCACAAGGTGGTAAAGCTTTGAGGCAGCGTCTGAATGCTTCGATACCCCATAGGAATCAGCTCTGGATTATTGATTTAGCCCATGTGGACTTTATGGATAGTGCTGGATTGGTTGCACTAGTGACGGGACTGAAAGCTCCGCTCAGGAGTGGTTGTCGGCTAGTACTTTGCAACGTGCAGGCTCCCGTTCGGTTAGTTCTTGAACTGACGCAGTTAGATAGGATCTTCGAGATTTTTGAGAGTTACGATGACGTCCTAGAAGAATTTAACCTGTTTGCGGTGGCGGCCTGAAGTCATACCGTTTTACATTTTAGATTTTGGAGCGAGAAAGTCTAGACAAGCGGGCAGTTCCAGCGTTAGAAGACGCAACTGCTACACAAAACTGCGCCCAACAGTTTTTGGGTTTGTAAAGAGCGGAATTAGGAGTGCTGATTCCAGTACAGGTTTTGTGCGCTCCACTGTCGGTGAGACGGAAACCCCTCCACTGGCAGCCTCTGCTATGGCCACGGCTTTACGCATGACCAAAGGTCGGAATGGTGCTGTGATCAGCACCCAAGCGGGGGAAACTGGGTAAATCGATCCGGCTGGTATTGCGGGTTCTCACCGCTAAACGGTAGCTCACACTTTGTAGTTCTGCGTGAAGCTGGCGGTTCTCTCTTTGTAACATGGCTACCTTTTCTTTCACAGGCAGCATGCGTTCTTCAAACTTGCGGCGGTAAACCT
>CAXUIV010000161.1:1745-8653 GCA_964250875.1 uncultured bacterium | reverse complement strand
CCAGACTTGAAGGATACCAAGTTTGTCAAAGGCTATGATTTTGTCAACAACAAAGTAGAAGCCGATGACGACAGTGGCCACGGTACTCATGTTGCCGGAACAATTGCTCAAACGACTAACAACGGCTATGGGGCGGCTGGAATTGCCTACGAAGCGAGCCTGATGCCGTTAAAAGTCTTAAGTGCGCAGGGCGGTGGCACTGTTGCCGATATTGCCGAAGCTATTCGCTTTGCTGCTGACAATGGTGCTGATATTGTCAACATGAGCTTGGGTGGTGCCGGTGAAAGTCAACTCCTGCAAGAAGCAATTGACTATGCCCACCAGAAAGGTCTGGTTTTAATCGCCGCAGCGGGCAACGCCAACCAAAATTCTGCCTCCTACCCAGCTCGATATCCGCATGTGATTGGCGTTGCAGCCCTAGGTGCAACTGGGGAAAAAGCACCTTATTCTAATTTTGGAGCTGGGGTAGATATTTCAGCACCTGGAGGCAGTGAAGGTGAAGGTGGTGGCATTCTGCAAGAAACCATTGATCCTGAGACCAATCAGCCAATCTTTACCGCTTGGCAGGGTACGAGCATGGCAGCCCCTCACGTTGCTGGTGTTGCGGCTTTGGTAAAAGCGGCGAATGTGAAAGATGCTGATGAAATCCTGAGCGTCCTGAAGCAGTCGGCACGTCCAATCCAGGATGATGCCTTGAACTACTTTGGGGCTGGGCATCTGGATGCGGCTGGGGCAGCTAAACTGGCGGTGCAGGGCCAAATTACTTTCCGTGATTTCTTCAGATGGTTGCGCGATCGCGGCTATCTCAATCCCATTTTCTGGATTGACGGCGGCGTCGTGATGCTGCTGCCTAAGATTGGCATGGTTCTGGGTTCTTATCTACTGGCCTGGTTTTTACGAGTCTATTTTCCGTTTACCTGGAGTTGGTCTTTATTCAGTGGACTGATGGCCGGTAGTTCGGGTTTATTCTTCCTGCGAGGCTTTTATATCTTTGATGCTCCTCAGTGGCCTTTTCGGGTATTGGGCAGTTCAATTCCCGAACTGGGTAGTGCGATTGGGGGTAGCAGCGTTTTAAATCCTTTGTTTGCCAGTGTGTTAATTCCGTTCCTACTGGTGGCGTTGCTCCTGGGGCACCCCACCTGGAAGTGGTTTGCTATCGGTTCAGCACTCGGTGTGGCGGCTTGTTTAGGAGTCAGTGCGGTCGTATCACCAGCAGTCTGGGGTTTGGGGCATGGCGCAATTGCTCGCCTGTTCCTGGTCGCTAACGCTCTATTATGTTATGGACTTGCTCGATTAGCGTCTAAAGGAGAGGGACTCGCATGAGCATTACAGCCACTGGCACCGTCGAACGCAAAGGATTGGGTCCAGGCACCTGGGCTTTGGTTACAGCGGGAGAAACTTACGAACTCCACAATCCCCCATCTGAGCTGCGTAAATCGGGACTGCAAGTCAAAGTTGAAGGACAGGTGCGAGACGACGTCATGACAATTGCCATGATTGGCCCTGTCCTAGAAGTGAAGTCGTTTGAGGTCGTTAGTTCTGACTAGCTGAGGCAGCCGACAGTACCTCTTGCAGCCGACTTCTAAATTCTCCCTTCGGATGGCCACCTTTGACCTCGCCTAGAATCTGAAATTCTCCTTCGGGAGAATCACAGACCAGGTAGGTGGGCCATCCCATATCTGATTTGTCAGGATACTGAGTCAAAAGAATCTTGCGATACTTACGGTAGGTGGCAGTATCCTGCATTTTGACATCAACAAACTGTAAACCCAGTTCCTCGCTCACCTTTTGGTCGTAGAAGGACATCTTGTGGCAAATGCCGCAATCTTCTGAGGAAAACTTAATGACAGCTCTATCCATAGTTCAAATCCTGAATTCCCAAATAATAATTATCGGGTGTAGAGACGTTACATGTAACGTCTCTACATGGGGCAAAATCCTATTGACAGTCTACTAGTTGAGCTTATGTAGGGATACGAAGATCAGCACAGAGATATAGATGCACAGATGGAGTTGCAGCTAACTTCTTCTTAAGCTCTTACAGAGGATTTCGTCATGGTGCAAGCAGTGATTTTAGACGTTGATGGCACGCTTGTTTTAAGCAATGATGCTCATGCCCAAGCCTGGGTTGAGGCATTTGCCTCATTTGGCTACGAGGTGTCGTTTGAGCAGGTGCGTCCATTGATTGGCATGGGTGGGGACAAGGTTATACCCAAAATGGTGCCAGATCTCAACGACCAAGAGGGCGACGGCAAGGCCATTTCTGAGCGGCGCAAAGAGCTGATCATCAATCGCTACGGACCAAAACTGCAACCAGCACCTGGCTCTCGGCAACTGATTCTACGTATGCAGGCTGCCGGATCACGGCTCATTATTGCTAGTTCAGCTACGAGTGAAGAACTACAGGTTTTACTTAAAGCTGCACAAGTGGATGACTTACTGCACGAAGCGACAACCTCAGATGAGGCTGAGGCTTCTAAACCCGCACCAGATATCGTAGAAGCAGCATTGAGCAAGCTGAAGATGGCTCCCGATCAAGTCTTGATGCTCGGTGATACACCCTATGACATCCAATCTGCTGGTGCGGCTGGAGTCGCTGTGATCGCGCTACGCTGCGGCGAGTTTGATGATGCCAAGCTAAGTGGGGCTGTAGCGATTTACGATGACCCTGCCGATTTGTTGGTACACTATGATGACTCTCCGCTAAGTAACGCTGCTTCAGGTAACGCCGCGTAAGCGCCACACATTTTCAGTAGGGGTTAAAACTGTCTTTAACCTCTGTCAAGCAGTAGTCAGTGTGAAGAAGACACTATGCAAGATAATATAATAGGGCTGCCTCCGCAAGTGAGAATGTACTGAGGCATTTTGCCAGTTTTTATCTTGCTGCTAGAACATTTCAGCGAATGTACGGTAAGCATAACAGAGTAAGACAGCTATCGTTAGTTGAAGTAGACTTCCAAGGAATATTCCTACCTATCTAGGGCTGTCATCATTACTTGAATCATTGGACTTGCAACTCGTGGATGCTTTAACAAACCAGTTAGAACGCACTATGGAGCTGAATAAAAATGATGGATTAGAATTCAAGCTCATATTTGCAGTTTGAGAGTAAGTGAAAATGACAAATGCAAGAATCATGGTTGTCGAAGATGAAATTATAGTTGCCAAGGATATACAAAATAGATTAAAGAGATTCGGTTATAACGTTCCTGCTGTTGCTTCTTCTGGAGAAGAGGCTATTGTTAAAGCAGCAGAGACTGATCTAGACCTAGTATTAATGGATATTAGATTGAAGGGAGAAATGGATGGGATAGAAGCTGCTAGACAAATTTATACTCGTTTTAATATTCCCATCATTTATCTTACTGCTTATGCAGACGACGACACTATAGAACGAGCAAAAGTAGCAGAGGCATTTGGTTACTTACTCAAACCTTTTAAAGAGAGGGAGTTATATACATCAATAGAAGTTACTCTCTCCAAGCATCGGATGGAAAAGCAACTAAAGCAGCACGAACAGTGGCTCGATACAGTCTTGAGGAGTATAGGCGATGGCGTAATTACTAACGATGTCAATGGGTCGGTCACTTTTATGAATTCTATTGCCGAAACCTTAACGGGGTGGAGGCAGGAAGAGGCGCTTGGCAAAACTGTGGCAGAAGTATTCAATATTGCTGACGAAACAACTGGAAAATCGGTAGAAAACCCTGCTCTCGAAGCAATTAAAGAAGGCGGCATTGTGGTTTTGCCACCATCTGTTCTCGTTGCTAAAAACGGAACAGTAACACCAATTGATGATAGTGCAGCACCGATAATAGATGATAAAGGCAACATCACAGGTGCAGTTTTAGTTTTTCGAGATATTAGTGAACGCAAGCGGGTAGAGGAATCTCGGCGAAAGCAAATTGAGCAGGAGCGGCTGATAGCGCAATTAGAAAAACTCAACAGAATTAAAGATGATTTTCTGAGTACAGTTTCTCACGAACTGCGGACACCCATGTCCAACATGAAAATGGCAATTCAAATGCTGATAACTCAGTCCACTACTGAACGCCGTCAGCGGTACCTGGAAATTTTGCAGGCCGAATGCAACAGAGAAATTGAGCTAATCAACGACCTCCTAGACTTGCAGCGTCTAGAAGTTGCATCTTATCCTAGCTTCCTTGTCGAGGCGGTGAGCATAAAAGACCTGTTACCTACTATAGTTGAGCCGTTTCGCTCCCGGATGCAGGAACGCCAGCAAACATTACATGTTAATCTTCCTATAAACCTTGCACCACTATATTCAGACCGTGCTAGCCTGGAACGGATCCTGGCAGAACTGCTGAATAATGCTTGCAAATATACTCCCTCTGGTGGTCAAATTATCTTGAGCGTTCAGCAATCCTCAACACTAGACGTAACAGGCGCAAGCCTGTGTGCTTCCAGGACAGCAACCCTTTTTACCATCAGTAATCAAGCAGAAATTCCATTAGCCGAGCTGCCACGCATCTTTGATAAGTTCTATCGTGTACCCAACGCCGATCCTTGGAAGCAAGGTGGTACTGGGTTAGGACTAGCTCTAGTGCAGAAACTGGTCGAACAACTACAGGGAACTATATTTCCTGAAAGTGGCGAGGGATGGACTACGTTTACTCTCCAGTTGACTGATCTTGTTAAAGAGTAGGGGCGACTCGGCGAGTCGCTTCTACCCGGCGGCGGGTATCCTGCCGGATTGCTCCTACCCAGTCTTGTAATTAGATGAAACAACAAACCAGAAACTTTCACGCCGTAAAATACATCTAGGCTATGAGAGGAGGCAATCTCGACCTTAAGAGCAAGGAGTACTGAACTTTGGGACGCGAAGAAAAGCTGTGACGCAGGAATTCCACATTTCCGTAACCCCAGTTGGGCAAGATGAATATCTCGTGCGTACAGAACAAGTCGCACCGGGAGTGCCATTGGCAGAAGAGTTGATGAAGTGGCCAGTGGCAGAGTGGTTGACTCAAGCTGGTCAGTTAATGAATGACCCTTTGCAAGCTGTGTTGCAGGGTGATGCCGGGGAGCGATCGCTTCCCGGCATCAACTTAGTGGCACTAGGCCAGCAACTTTACAATGCGCTGTTTCAGGGCACATTGCGAGACAGTTGGATGACAGCTCAAGGAATTGCCCTGCACCAGCAACAAGTATTGCGGCTGCGCTTGGGGCTGAAAGACATGCGGCTAGCCCGTCTGCCTTGGGAAGTGCTGTATGCAGGCGATCGCCCTCTAGCTACTGGTCCCTACGTGGCATTTTCTCGCTATCAAGCAGGTATGGGGGCAACGATGGGGATGCCAACGCCTTTCTTACAGCAAGCAGGCGTGAGAGTGTTAATGGTAATCGCTGCTCCCACCGACCGGGATAATTTAGCGCTTAAACAAGAAGCTCTCAATCTGCAAGCAGAACTCCGCTGGTCGCAACGAACCCGTGAAGCAGCCCAAAGGGCGTTTGAGGACATTCAACTCACCCTCTTAGAACAGCCGGGACGCGAGCAATTGACGCAAGCTTTAGAGCAGGGACAATATCAAGTTCTACACTACGCTGGTCACAGCAACTTGGGACCTGCCGGGGGAGAACTCTATTTAGTCAGCGACAAAACGGGCTTAACTGAAACTCTAAGTGGAGATGATCTCGCAGGCTTACTTGTCAACAACGGTATCCAAATGGCAGTGTTTAACTCCTGCTGGGGTGCCTACACTGCGTCCGATGCTTTAAACGCTGACACAAACGAACGCAACCTCGCAGAAAGTCTAGTCAAGCGCGGCATCAGAAGTGTGCTGGCGATGGCAGAACGCATTCCCGATGAGGTAGCGCTGACCCTAACGCGACTGTTCTATCGCAATCTGAGTCAGGGATACCCTGTAGACCTCAGCCTCAGTCGCGCCCGCGCTGGGTTGGTTGCCGCCTATGGTTCTAACCAACTGTACTGGGCTTTGCCCATCCTTTACCTACAGCCAGAATTCGACGGTTATCTAACGCCCAGTGAAACCCCATTCCCGCAGCTAACCGGGTTAGTTAGTGATTCGGGACTGGGCATAAAATCAGCACCATTTGTGTACTCCACGCTACCAGATGACTGGGAGACCCCCCTTCCCTTTGAGGAAGTGACGTCTGAATTTTTAGAGCCAGGGACAGAGCTAGAGTTCACGTCTGAAGATGATTTAGACGATTTGATTGGTGAAATTGAATATGACGACCCTGCCTATGAAGAGGACTCGGCTCTGGTTTCAGAACTTTTCCAAGAGCTAGGCAACCCAGCGCCAGCAGCATCACCCCTTCCTGTAGACACGTACCACTCGCCCCAGGTAGCTACAGCCAGAAATCATAGTGAGCCGGCGTCGCCTAACAACCGCATACCAGCCAGCGCAAAACTGAACGATAAGTCAACGCCTTCTGACTCCAACTCACAACACCAGCAGATTCCAAACGCTGAGGCTGGTAGGTCTGTTGCCAAAGGCTGGAGGAACCGGAAGTGGCTGATTTCAGGAGCGGTGGCAGCAGTAGCGATCGCCCTTTTGGGATGGTGGTTTCAAAATCGGCAACCACAACCCCCAGACCTCATAACTCAGGTAAATACTCCGGAGCTAACGCCAGACACCAGCAGCACAGATTTAGCCAAAGGCAATTTGCACCACACCAAGACATCAACTGTCACCAGGACAGCGATTGAGCAGTTTAACCAGGGGAACTTAAGCGCTGGACAGCGGACAGTAGAGGAGCTGCTGAATCGAGGGGACCTGCCAAACGCAAGCGCTGCCCTCGAAGTTGTCCCGCAGCAACAAGCCAACAATCCAGCCATCAACTTTCTCCGAGGCCGTCTGGGTTGGCAAGCCCTCCAGGTGAGCAACAGAAATTACAGTCTGGATGACGTTCGTCGGTACTGGGAAACA
>CAXUIV010000161.1:0-1645 GCA_964250875.1 uncultured bacterium | reverse complement strand
TTCCAGCCTCAAGCTCTAAGCAAAAATTGGCTGTGGACAGAGAAGGCGATTCAGGATTGGCAGTCCCTCCTCCAGAAGTAGTGGGGAGATGGAGAGATGGGGAGATGGGGAGAATGGTTACTGTTGCCTCCCCTGCCTCAACAAATCTAAAAATTTCTCAAAATTGAAGAAAGAGGCTGCTGTTTACGCAAATCCATCATCTCAGCTAAGTCTGCCTCACTCCGCTCTAGGCGACTTTTTTCTGGTGGCAGCACTGTGACAACTGGTTCTGTTGATAGTGGTATAGGTGCCATTGTTGACAGCGATCGCGCAGCCACAGAGACAGATTGCCCGCTTCTGGCAAGCCGTCTTCGTCTCTGACGGTTTGGTAGGGACGCTGCCTGCTTCGACGTCTGTACAGAAGAGTGCCTGTTTAGATCCCGAAGTTGGGGAGGCGAGGATGGACGGTTCAGCAATTTAAGAATCATTAGAGAACCAGCACCACAGCTAAGGGCAACGGCACCCACTAACCATAAAGGTATATGACTCGTCTGGGGTGATGTTTCCGCTATCTCCGTTGCTACAGGGTTGGGTTCCAGTTCTTCGTATTTCCCGCCCTCAGCACGTATCAGACTGGTTATAGCAATGGCAGTCGTTGCCAATAAAAACACCGACACCCCACTCCAAACTAGCCAAGGCTGCTGCCCGATCAGCCTTAAAATTGCGTTAGAGCCAGTTGATTGTGCTTGTACTGAGCGACGCAACGAGGTCGGTTTTGAGTTATTCGATTGGGATGACGGCTGCTGTAAGCTTTGCTGGTTCTCCATAGCCAATTTTAGGTTGGTACACCCATTTTTTATTTTAATTACGCGGGACAAATGGTCTTTCGCCCCTATTTTGTCCCTATCTCGTCCCTATTTAGTATGTCGTTCCAAAGCGAGTTGAATGAGTTGATGCACTAATTCGGAAAACGAAACGCCGCTCTTCTCCCATAGTTGAGGGTACATACTTGTCGCTGTGAAGCCAGGAATAGTATTAATTTCGTTGATCAAAACTTCCCCGGTGGCATCAATGTAGAAAAAGTCTACCCTAGCCAAACCCGCAGCATCAATGGCGGCGAAAGCCTGAAGAGCCATCTCTTGAACGGAGAGGGCAACTGCATCTGGCACTGGAGCTGGAATCAGTAAATTCGCTTTACCCTCGGTGTACTTTGTTTCATAGTCATAGAAATCGCTTTTATAAGTCAGCTCTCCAATGATAGAAGCTTTGGGGCTATCGTTACCTAAAACTGCACATTCTAGTTCCCGCGCCGCAACACCAGCTTCTACAATTAACCGCCGGTCGTAGCTAGCAGCATTATCCAGAGCCGTTTCCAGTTGATCACGCGATCGCACTTTGGTAATACCCACTGATGATCCTAAATTAGCGGGTTTAACAAAACAAGGATAGCCTAGAGTTGCCTCAATCTCGTCGCATTTAGAGCAGGATGACAGTTGCGATCGAGTAACTGGAATATACTTCACCTGCGGCAACCCAGCTTGGGCAAACGCTGTCTTCATGGCGATCTTATCCATGCCCAGAGCAGAGCCTAAAACCCCCGAACCAACAAAGGGGACCTGCATCAGTTTAAGCAGTCCCTGGACTGTGCCATCCTCCCCGTTTGGCC
>CAXUIV010000160.1:0-8655 GCA_964250875.1 uncultured bacterium | reverse complement strand
AGATATATGCAGCTATCCTCTCCCAGGGCACGCCAAGTATTTTTTACACTCTTAGTCCTTACCTTAGTTGCAGCAGTTGCTTGTGCAAAGTTGTTCCCGCAACCGGGAAAGCAACACAACATGGTTGTCTTTGTGACTGATGGCCTCCGTCCTAGCGTAGTTAATTCCCAAGATACCCCTAATCTCTCGGAAATTAGACAGCGCGGTGTCAACTTTGTCAATAGCCATTCCCTATTTCCCACCTTTACCACTGCCAACGCCTCCGCGATCGCCACAGGGCATTTTCTCGGTGATACGGGTGACTTCAGTAATGCGATTGACGTCGGTTTCCTTACCAAAAGCGCCAGCAATAGCCCCATACCGTTCTTGGAGAACGACGCCGTTTTAGGTGAAGTTAACCGAAGGTTTGGGACAAATTACCTCAATGAGGCGAGTTTCTTAGAAGCAGCAAGAAAGGCAGGATACAGCACCGCAGCGGTAGGGAAAGTAGGTCCCGTGTTGATTCAAGATATCACGCAGCGGACTGGCAATTCCACAATCATTTTTGATGATGCCACTGGCTCCCCAACGGGAATTCCTCTTAGTGCTGAAGTCACTGAACTATTGAGACAAAATAACTTAGGGTTCTCAACTCCTGACCGGGGGAGCAACGGTAAACCCGGTAACAGCACTACTCCGGGCACTAAAGTTGCTAATACAGTTCAACAACAATACTTTGCAGACGTCACGACGAAAGCAATCCTGCCTCTGTTCAAGCAACGGCAAAAACCCTTTGTTCTAGTCTACTGGTCGCGTGATCCAGATGGGACTCAACACAATCATGGCGATAGCCTCAACTCTCTGACTCCGGGAATTAATGGTCCTACGAGTCAAGCGGCGCGTCAAAACGTTGATAAAAACCTTGGACAAGTCCGGGCGGCACTCAAAGATTTGGGCTTAGAGGATTCCACAAATATATTTGTGACAGCTGACCACGGTTTTTCTACCATCAGTAAGCAGAGCCAAACCAGCTATGCCGCAACACTTTCTTATCCAGACGTTCCCAAAGGATTTCTACCTCCCGGCTTCCTAGGAATTGATATCGCCCACGCTTTAAAGTTTCCGATTGTCGATCCGGATAAGCAAAATACGAAGGTTGATCCAACTCAAGGCAAGTTTGCTAGAAACAGCCTGATTGACAAACTATTTAACAAAGACCCCCAGAAACAAGATATTTTGGTAGCTGCCAATGGCGGCTCAGATTTGATTTACTTGCCCAAAGCCTCAAACAACAGAGCTTTGGCTCGGCAGATCGTTAGCTTGCTGCTGAGACAGGATTATGTTAGCGGTTTGTTTGTGAATGATACTTTGGGAGCGATTCCAGGCACCTTACCCCTCAGTTCAATTGGTTTGCGCGGCGCTGCCCGTACCCCCACCCCCTCAATTGTGGTGAACTTCAAGTCATTTGATACCGGCTGCGGCAACCCAACCGCCTGTGGCGCGATCGTGGCTGACACTCCTTTACAGCAGGGACAAGGACAGCACGGTAGTTTTAGCCGTGCCGATACCTATAACAACATGGCAGCTATCGGGCCTGACTTTAAGCAGGGTTTTGTCAACTCTGCCCCAGTCAGCAATGCTGATATCGCTCCCACGGTGGCAAAGGTGCTGAATTTGAAGATTTCAGACCGGGGCAAGCTGAGAGGTCGTGTTTTAGCTGAATCTCTCGTTGGAGGACCGAGTGACGTAAAATTTAAGGCTGAGACTCTGCAATCTAGAAGTGCTGCCAACGGCGTGAAGACAGTCCTCAAGTATCAAGTTGTGGGTAAAACTCGCTACTTTGATGTTGCTGGATTTCCAGGCCGCACTCTCGGCTTGTGACGTTTGCGGAAGCTTTGTAAAGACGTTACATATAGCGTCTCTGCAAGTAGCGTCAGCGGAGGCAGTAGAATACTTAGGGAGCCTACCAGAAGTAATATATATAGTTAAGTTTTATGCCATCTCTGCCCAACTACCGTCCCAAGCAACTTTCTCTGGGTCCTCTAGAGACAGAAATTCTACAGGTCATCTGGGAACTGGGTGAGGTCACAGTCAAGGATGTACACGAACGAATCTTAGCTGACCCAGACCGGGAGTTAGCTTATGCCTCCGTGACGACAGTGCTGCGTCGTCTCACCGCTAAAGGTTGGCTAGCCTGCAACAAGCAAGGGCGGATATTTTATTGGCGACCTTTGGTATCTAGCGCTGAGGCACAGGCACTCAAGGCTCACGAACAGTTGCACAAATTTCTAGCAGTAGGTAATCCCGACATCGTCGCTGCCTTTGCAGACAGCCTTGACCAAGCTAGCTTGGAGCAACTGCAAGCGATCGCTCAACGGATTCAAGCCGCACGCCAAGGAAGGGAGGAATAGTTATGCATCCGCTCATAATTCTGGTAGCGTTAGGACTAGCTTGGGCGATCCGATTCGTAGGGGCGGTTAAACCTGCTGCAACAGACCGCTTTACATCCACTCTATTGTTATTTCTGCTTCCTCCCTTGCTACTGATGACGACTGGTCTGGCACTGCTTTGCATGGGACCGCAGGGAAATATGCTAGGGCTGGAGGCTGGATGGTTTAGCTACTTGCTTGCAATTGGCTTTCTTGGGTTGGTAGGAATAAACTGCCTCAAACTAGGTTGGCAGGGATGGCGATCGCTGGCACAAACCCGCACATATCCTCTCATCACGCTTGGAGATAAACAAGTTCGAGCGATCAACACACCCATACCATTTGCTGCCCAAGTTGGGTTTTGGCAACCGGAGTTAATCGTCAGCCAAGGATTGTTGCAGGTGCTGGATTGCGATCGGCTTAATGCTGTCATTACTCACGAGCAGGCGCACTGCTATTACCGAGATACGTTCTGGTTTTTCTGGTTGGGTTGGGTGCGCAATTGCACTGCTTGGTTGCCGAATACAGAGGGTCTGTGGCAGGAACTATTGCTATTGCGAGAGCTTCGTGCTGACCGTTGGGCGGCTCAAAGAGTAGATCCACTGCTGCTAGCAGAATCCCTGCTAGTAGTGGTGAGTGCGCCACTTCTGTCTGAAAGTTGCTGTGCAGCATTCAGTGCTGCGGTTCCAAGTCGGTTAGAAGAGAGGGTAGCAGCGCTGCTATCACCACCAGATCCCTTGCAGCAAATGATGTGGTGGTCTTGGATTTGGCTGCTCTTAGGATTTCTACCCTTAGTGGCTGTACCGTTCCACACTTGAGTTACACGAGGGGCGAAGGGCGAAGGGGGAAAGGCGAAGGGCGAAGGGGGAAAGGTGAAGAATTATTCCTTCTTCTCTTGCCATGTCTTAGCCCAAGATTTGGGTAGGCAAAGCTACACAAGGATTCAGGACTCTTATCCCCCTGCGCCCTGCGCCTTTCCCCTTTCTACAAGTATGATTACGAGGAGTGAGTTGCATGACCCGTCATGCTACATTTAGCTAAATAAGTGTAATTGTTACTTGAGTCGCCGTGCATCTTCTTTAGTTGTGTCTCAGTCCCTTGGAAGCGCGATTCACTGCATTAATCCCGGTTGCCCACGTCCTTATCCCCAGGCTTGGGGAAGTAAGTTTTGCCAGAGCTGTGGTTCATCGTTACAGCTAAACAACCGCTACATTCCTCTACAAAAGCTAGGGGCAGGGGGATTTGCGACAATTTACACAGTTTGGGATTTGGAGACGCAGACGGAGCGGGTGTTGAAAGTGTTAGCGGAAGCCTCACCCAAGGCACTTGCGCTGTTTGAGCAAGAAGCGGATGTCTTGGTAAGTCTGCGTCATCCCGGCGTACCCAGAGTTGAGCCAGATGGGTATTTTGTCGAGAAGTGCCCTGACACGCGACAATCAGCACAATCCCTGATGCCTTGTCTCGTAATGGAGAAAATCGACGGTTACACCCTGGAGCAAATCTCCGAGCATTATCCTCAAGGGTGTCCGGAGACATTGGTACTCAACTGGCTTAACCAGGCGCTAGCAATTTTACAAGAGTTGCACAGCCGTCGAATTATTCACCGCGACATTAAGCCCTCTAATTTGATGCTGCGTAGCACCACAGCGCAGTTGGTATTAATTGATTTTGGCGGGGCAAAACAAATTGGTGCTGTCCCATCCAGTCAAGCTTCGACCCGATTGTTTTCATCTGGCTACAGCCCACCCGAACAGATTGCTGGGCGTGTTGTGGGTCCATCTGCCGACTTCTATGCACTGTCGCGAACGATGATTCAATTACTGACTGGTAAATATCCTTCAGATCTAGAAGACCCGGTGACTGGAGTGTTGCGGTGGCGCGATCGCATACGTGTCAGCCCAGCCCTTGCCGATTTGCTGGATGACATGGCTCAAGCCGATGTACGTCAACGATTGGGAACTGATGCAGCGGTGCAGATGCGGTTGGCGCGGGTTCAATCAGCGACTCCAGCGTACTTTAAGGTAGCTCAAACTGGCTGGAACTGGTCGTGGATGGCGATCGCAGCTTTCGCGAAAGGTCTTTCACAGACAACTCTTTCCCTGTTCGGCATCGTTATTTACCTGGTACGAGCTTGCTTGGACACAATTTGGGCCGTGGCCCTGGGTGGAGCTGGCGTTTGTGTGGGTACAGCAGCTGGATTTTTACTGGCTTATCGTTCACCATTAGGCGATCGCCTGATCGGTTTTCAACAGATGCTCCATCTTCAGCACATCCAGATTGCAGTAGAGCCTCAACTCTTGATTGCAGCAGTTGGATTGGGAACAGCTTGGGGGCTGACAGTGTCTGGGAGTTTTGGTCAGCGACGGCGGTATGTAGTTGCGTCGCTCATGGGCGGTTTAGGCTACGGCTTAGGCGGGTTGGCTTGGCAAGTGGCAGCACCTAATGCTGGCGTTGAGGGATTGGCAGGAGCAATGGCGATCGCACTCGTTTTCCTAACGCTGGGTTTAGGTCTTCCCAGTCATCACTCGATTCATGCTACTGTTGCGGCAACTGGCACTACAGTGATCTTTGCGGTAGCCATACATCCGTTTGCAACTGCTTTAGTCCACTTCAACCCGCAACCGAATTGGTTTGAGCTGTTGGTCTTTATCGCTTTTTTTGCTTTTATCAGTACCGTCTTTAGCTTCTGGTTGGGAGTAAGTTATTACTTGATTGTGCCTGTTGTACGTCTGTTAGGTTAGCGTTAGGTAGGGCTAGAATGATGATTAACTTCATTGTTTCTTCATCATTGATCGCAGTTTCTTCGTGGTTAAACCGTTGAAGTTCGCGTAAAAAATGCGGAAGCTAGAGGTTGAAGGCAATTAATCATCCAGTCAAAAAATGAATTTTAGAATTCTCACTGCTGTCGCCCTGGTAACTCCTCTAGTGTTAATGGCTCCAGTTCATGGTTATAGCGTCAAAGACTTAGCAGAGTTAAGGCAAACCAATGCCTGTCAGAGGTGTGATTTGAGCGGTGCTGTTCTCACTGAACTTAATCTGGGTGGTGCTGATTTGCGGGAAGCTAACCTAAGTGGAGCCAGACTGTCCGGAGTCAACCTGGAGAGCGCCGACCTGACTGGTGCAGATTTGGCAACTGCCGACCTGAATTCTGCCACTCTCACTAGTGCTAACTTGATAGGTGTCAATCTAAAGTTTGCCAAGCTGAGGAATACTGACCTGAGTCTTGCCAGTTTTATCGCTGCCAATCTAGAAGGAGCCGACTTGCAGGGTGCCAAGCTGATGAACACCAATTTCAGGGGTGCCAAATTCATGTTCACCACCCTACCCAACGGTATGCAATCGCCTGATCGTCCAATTTGGTGATGTGGGAGGTACAGGAAAGCAACAATTTCGGTAGTCAACAGAAGGTGTAAATTTACCTAACCGGAAAGCGCAGCTACCTTATCATTAACAATTCTTTATGATGGGTTAAAAGCTGATTGATTAATTCGTCAATGCTGACTCAAATAAAAGACTTAGCCACAAAACTAGCGCCCCGCCTGATCGAGATCCGCCGCCACATCCACAGTCACCCAGAGTTAAGCGCTCAGGAACATCAAACATCTGCCTTCGTTGCCGGTGTTCTCTCTGCTAACGGTGTCAACGTGCGAGAGGGAGTAGGGAAGACCGGGGTCATCGGGGA
This sequence comes from uncultured bacterium, assembly GCA_964250875.1. Lineage (GTDB taxonomy): Bacteria > Cyanobacteriota > Cyanobacteriia > Cyanobacteriales > Chroococcidiopsidaceae > CAXUIV01. The sequence continues at coordinate 2,565 of CAXUIV010000160.1, read as the reverse complement.
AGTGCAAGGAGACGGTAGCGATCCCCGCTTGCTAGCAATTCGTACTGACATGGACGCCCTGCCGATCCAGGAACGCACTGGTCTAGAGTATGCCTCTCGCGAACAGAGTGTCATGCATGCCTGCGGTCACGATGTCCACACTACAGTAGGGCTGGGCACAGCAATGGTCCTGTCTCAACTGGCTCCAGAGTTACCAGGTAATGTCCGCTTCTTGTTTCAACCAGCAGAAGAAATTGCGAAAGGAGCAGGATGGATGGTGCAAGATGGCGCAATGGAAATGGTGACAGCGATTTTGGGGGTACATGTTTTTCCATCCATACCAGCTGGAACCGTTGGTGTTCGATATGGTGCTTTGACTGCCGCAGCAGATGATCTGGAGATCATCATCGTTGGAGAATCGGGTCATGGCGCTCGTCCCCATGAAGCAATTGATGCCATATGGATTGCCGCACAGGTGGTTACGACGCTGCAACAGGCGATCAGCCGGACCCAAAATCCTTTGCGACCAGTGGTATTGACAATTGGCAAAATTAGTGGTGGACGCGCCCCCAATGTGATTGCAGACAAAGTGCAGCTGGTGGGAACGGTGCGATCGCTGCATCCCGAAAGCCGAGCCAAACTGCCCAGTTGGATCGAACAAATTGTGTCGAGTATTTGTCAGTCCTACGGCGCTAGCTACCAATTGAACTACCGCCCCGGTGTACCTTCAGTGCAAAATGACGCTGCGCTAACTCAGCTATTGCAAGCAGCAGCTGAAGAAGCCTGGGGAGGCGATCGCGTTCAAGTCTTAACTGAACCCTCACTCGGCTCTGAAGATTTTTCGATGTATTTAGAACACGCTCCCGGCATGATGTTCCGACTGGGGGTGGGTTTCAAAGACAGAGCCGTTAACTATCCGCTGCACCATCCTCAATTTGAAGTGGATGAATCTGCCATTCTCACTGGTGTTGTGACGCTGGCATATACTGCCTATAAATTTTGGCAGTAGCGCGCCCGGTAGGTCATTTGGTTGTTCTTAGGGGCGAGTCACCGGCTCGCCCCTACACCGAGAGGCGATATCCCACGAGAGGGATGCAGCGTCATCAAGGTGTTGCTAAGCTATCAACCAACATATAATTCAACAAATAAGCTATGGCATCACCTACACAACTACAGGGCACAGAGCTAGTTGACTGTGCCAAAGCCAACGCTCCGCAGGGACTTGAGACTGCCGCTTACCAGTGTGGCTATGGTGAGGACGTCAACACCTTCGCCCGCGAACTGAGACAGGCTTGTGAACAAATGAATCTGCAAGTTAAAGAACTCAACGAATTGATTACCGACCAAGAGCAAATATTACAGCTCGGCAGTGGTGAGGTTGTAGCACCAGATACGGCATCAGAGCTGTAGTATCCTAGTTGCTTACCAAACTTGCAAGAACGTTACGTGTGATCTGCTGAGCGTCAGCACTCAAAAGAGCAGGGCGTAGTTGGGGTGCATTAAAATCATCTAGTCCCCAGCTCCACTGCATAGAGCCGGTAGCAAATACTTTTGAGCCAGCTGTAGTTGTATAGACAGTCATGTCTGCATACCTCTTGCCACCCTTATATTGATAAGGCGAATGAGCCACCCGCACCGTGTTAGCTGGAGCATGACCGAGCATCCGATCGACTTCGTAGCCTAGTAAACCGGGCAAGCGGATCTGACCCTGTGCCTCTTTAGGACTCGCCTTATTAGACCTGTATGGGCCTGCCAAACTCGTACCAGCAATCAGCCAATCAGGAGCTGCCCGGTCTAAAACGATGTCGGCATTCACCTGAAATGTCTCGTAGCCTACCCCAATCAGAGCATCTTCTGGCGAATCGACAGGGTGGTCTCGCCACCGCGTTGTCACTCGGTAGTTGTTGGATTGCTCCCCATCTAGGACAAACGGGTCGAGCGCCACCTGCTCCTTGTAGGTAACGATAGTGCGGTTACTCGCCTTAGTCAGGCGACTAGGTTCAAATCGAATCTGCCAATAGCAGGTATTGGAAGAAAAGAAGCCCAAGCTAACGCCGTGATCGCGTGCTGTCTCCACATTTTGCCGCATCTGCCACGACCAATATTCGTCATGCCCCACAGAGAGAAAGGCTTTGTGCAACCAGAGGGCGGGTTTTAGTTGCCCCACCAAAGGGTTAACGTGAGTATCAACGTCTGTGGCGTAAGTGACATCATAACCCTCGCGCTCTAACCACCGCACCATATTGTACTCCCACCCTGCGCTAGCCGTTCTCCTTTTCGGCTGAAAGTTGGTCAAGAACTCACCAGCCCCTACCCCATACGCAGCTGCCGGATTGGGACTCTTAACATAGGGACGGTTAAACGAAACTTTGACGGCTTGTTTAACCCTGCTGTTCCACCGATAAAGGGACTTTCCGCCCCAATTGTTATAAGCTTGAAACGTCGTAACGCTCGATTGAAACAAGAGATCAGCAGGGCGAGCATCGTCGCGCACAACAAAAATAATGTAGCTCTGCTTACCGCTGTGACTAGCAACCAGCTTAACCAAGTAAACACCGCTAGCCCACTGTGTTGGATCGGCAGGGT
>CAXUIV010000159.1:0-8726 GCA_964250875.1 uncultured bacterium | reverse complement strand
TGCCCGAAATTCTAGATGGCACCTACCTGAGCGAGAGTCCGTATGCAGCACCAATGTTGAATTGGTCACAGACGCGAAAAGTGAACGGCAAAATCGTCTCTGACCTGCGCAAACAGGTGCGGGAGCGGTTATTGGAGGACCGGGACTCAGAGTATGAGCAGGCAGCGATCGCGCTTTCAGTCGTTGAGCGCTACTGGGTGAGAAAAGACAAACAGTACCAGGAATACAAACGCGCCTCAAGTCTAGTTGGTTGATGACTCCGAACTTGAGAGCGATCGCGCTCCAATAGTAACTGGACAATTACAGTTAGTGCAGGAAGGGTTCCCCAAACGGTACTGAGCATTGGAGAACCCTAAACCACCTATTTCAACAGTTAGGCCGAGCGCTTGGAGACAAACTTAGGTAGGGAAAAGCTGGAGTCATTTGACTTTCCAGCAAAGTAGGCCCAAGAACCAATGGTGACGGCGAGTAGCCAGCCGAGAATCAGGGTTGTAGATACGACGAACATAAAGCCTCCTTGAGTACAAATCTCTATTGGGTTGGCTACGCCCAAGCTAACAACTGGTTTGATCAACTGCAACGTTTCTTAAAGGAATTGTGAAATTGTTACAGGTCTAAATGAGGCTCTTATAAAGGCAGTACTCTTCACTTGACAGTCCGCTCTACAGCCGATGCTGGCGAGTGACCTACTCTCACCGCATTCTTGCCAGTTTTACTTTCAGTGTAGAGACTATGAGAACACCACAGTTAAAACTTTCCCTGATGAGACGTGTGAATCTCGGTAATTATGTCCACTATTATTAGCACTTGTTAACTGTTGCTAGCTTAGGGAATAGGCGGATTGCCTCAGACATTTTGCTGGTTTTAGTCCACTACTTTCAGAACAATCTTTCCTCGGACACCACCTTGTTCTAAATGCCTATGCGCTTGCGCAATCTGGCCCAGAGGCATGACTGAGTCGATGACTGGCTTAATTTGATTTTGTTCGATTAAATGACGCAGGTAGTCTAACTTTGTTCGGTATTGAGGGGTGAACACAAAGTGAATTGTGACATTTTTTTCCCACGCTTCAAGCAGCGACTGTGGTTTGGTAATGTCAACTATAGTTACTAACCTCCCAAAAGGTTTAATTACCTGCGGACTTTGCTGTATTGTGTTTCCACCAATCGTATCGAGGACAAGATCCACGCCAGTTCTATTGGTCTGTTGCCGAATAACCTCCACATAGTCTTCAGACTTGTAATCAATAACTCGATCGGCACCTAAGCTTTTAACGAAATCTGCATTCTGGGAACTGCAAGTAGTGAAAATATAGGCTCCCATAGCCTTCGCCAGCTGAATGGCAACCGAACCCACTCCTCCAGCTCCAGCGTGAATCAAAACGAATTCACCAACCCGCAGGTTGCCTCTCGTCACTAAACAATCCCATGCTGTTCCTGCCGCTAGAGGAAAACAAGCGGCTTCAACATGGGATAAGTTTATCGGTTTGAGAGCAACGATCTGCTCGTCCGCAACGTGATACTCTGCGTAACTCCCAGATTCACCAAAAAGCTGTGGTGAGTAGTAAACTGCATCCCCGACTTCAAACTGTGTGACAGCTTCTCCAACAGCTTCAACTACACCAGATATATCTACGCCGAGAATAGCAGGTAACGTCACCAACTGCTTGTAGTCTCCACGCCGAGTCTGATAATCAACTGGATTCACTGATGTCGCATGGACCTGCACCAACACTTGATTTGGCTGCGGTTGGGGTTTGAGGACTTCTTGAACTTCAAAGCCTTCCACACCCCCAAATGCTGTCAAGACAATAGCTCTCATCAACTGCATTGTCAATCTCCTAATCCCTTACAATTAATTCAAAAGCGTTTTAGCTTTGCTACTCAGAATAGGAAAGTGTTCTGTGGAACCACAAGCCAGCACCATTTAGTAAGGTAAGAACAATTTAGTAGCAAATGGCGAAACAACAAGCTCACAGGCTAGAAAAAAATTTGACTCAACCTCAAAGACACCAAATTGAGCCTCAGCCGACCGTTGCTTATATCGTGGAGCATACGCTTGGCTGTAAGTGGATGCTAGAAGTGCTGTGGATGATTCGCCGGGGTGTGAATCGTCCCGGAAGCATGACGCGTTCAGTGGAAGGATTGACGACGAAAGTACTCAATGAGCGACTGTCCGATTTGCTGAACTTTGGAATTGTCGAAAAGCAGTCGTATCCAGAAATTCCACCTCGTGTTGAGTACAAGCTGACTGAGTTTGGTCAACGCTTCGTTCAGATTCTGGACGTGATTGATGAGTTAGAAACATTTCGTAGCTCTTTAATAGCTGGGTTTTGAAGCAAAACCATTTCCAGGCTATTGATGGGTTATTGATTTTGGACTTCCCCAACCGCTAAATCTGCTCTGATCTCTAGCAATATGGACGTTTTTAATCAGAGGGAATAACAATATAGCTGCCTATTGTATTTCAAACTCAGTATTTAAAGATATCCGTCAGAGTTTCTGGAATAATAGTGGTTTGGCTTTACGGAATTCCCAAGGCGTGTCGAGATTCGAGCATCGCCCCACCAAAACAAGCAAGCCCCTGGCGTGGATACCAAGGGCTTGTACTCAGACCGGATTAATTGTGAATGGTCACACTCACCTAGTGAGCTGGGTGATTAGCGTGAAGATTGGTAGCTGACCGCTTCGTTGCTTTGGGCAGCATTCCAGCAGAGGACAGACCAGCAACGACCATAACCGCTAAGACACCGAGAATCGCTGCTCCACCTAGCTGATTGGACAGGGTTACAGGTGATACTGATTGAGCAGGAGTAGAAGCAACTTCGGTAAATTGATGAGTGGGAGCAGCAACTGCAATAAGAGCCATAAATTTCACCTAAAAACGTGTAGTGGTTTAGGTGCGTTCCTTCAGGTTGAACCCCTACTTCCGTCTCCCCAGTGAGTCCAGTCGGGATGGCTAAGGCTAGAGGAAAGATGAACGATTGACTTTCTGTATCTATTGTAACGGAATTCCAGAGGAATCGACAGACTTAATATAACTTAACAATTTAACTGCGGCTGTTCCTAGCGTTGAGGATTTGGGATAGTCTGAGGCCAGTAGAGCCAAGCTCTCAAGATTCACTGAGTTGATGGAGTAACTGGATGACAAAGCCCGTAAGTTCCCGTGAACCCATGATGCTGGGTAACATTGTCAGACTCAACCAGCCTTACCCTGTGGATGAAGAAGACGTTGACCACAGTCTCAGGCAACTAGGAGTGGTGCAGCCTTGGAACTGGACCGGCTTTACCCACGGCATCGTTGCTGAGTTTATCGGACACAATGCGGCTGGAATGGAGCGAGTCAGCCTCTATTTGTATAGCCCTGAACTGCGGCTAATCTACCTCAATCCCCATGATGGGCTTCCCGTACATGTGGACTTCTGCATCAATGAGTTTGAGCATTCGTGACGCGCATCCTGATTCTTTATGTATTGGATGTTTGCCCATACTTCAACACAAAATCCTTCATTAACTCATAGATAACTGATGTCATAGTTCTCTCTTTTTGTTTGCAAGCCTCAAGAAACGCCGAGTGAAGCTCATCTGGTACTTTAATGTGGACGTCTTTCATAATTTATCGATCTATTACTCATGTACATAAATTATGCCATAATATGTACATGAGTCATTCAATTGTACGCACAGACAAGTGGCAACTCAATCCGACTCCAGAAATCAAGCGGTATCTGGAGATGACGGTTGACGAGTATCGGGCGTTTTGCCGCGCGCTCTCCTACGTGGTGATGAGTCACTGGGTAGAGGTTGCAGGTGCTGATCGTCGCTGTGCGGCAGTTGAAAAGCTCATCCACAAGACCAGTCAGAATCCGAATCCAAAGTACAACTACTTTGGGAAACGGTTCTACAAATTCCCAAGTTACCTGCGTCGTGCGGCAATTGAATTTGTTTGTGGGCAGGTGTCATCTTTCATGACTCGTTATTGGGAATGGCAGGGAGGAAACCGTAAACGGCGGGATGCCAAACCGCCAAGCTTCAACTCAGAGGCAGGTTGCCATCCAGCACTCTACCGAGGTCAGTGCATTAAGTTCCATGATAACTTTGGTGTTGCTGAAATCAAGGTCTGGAATGGATTTGATTGGGGCTGGGTGAAGATGCAAATCACAGGAAAAGCGCGGCAACGTCACCTGATGGAAAACAGCAAGGGACTTTCACCATCTCTTGTGGTTAAGAAGGGGAATGCACATCTATCAGTCCCATTCAAGCTACATCCACAGAAGCGTGGGAGCGATCTGGTTTGTGGCGTAGATGTGGGGATTAACACAACAGCAACTGCTAGTATTGTCAGTAGCGACGGCACTGTAATCGCTCGAAAGTTCTTTCATCGAGGGATTGACATAGACCGTCGTGACAAGGTTCTACAGCAAATCCGAGTCAAGGCAAAGCAGACAAAAAAGCTACACAGAGGTTTCTGCAAGACTCTGTATTGTCGCGCTGCTGGCATCAATCAGAATATGGCTCAGCACGTCTCGAAAGGGATAGTGGAGTTTGCCCTAGAACATGGAGCTAGTGCGATTGTGTTCGAGGACTTGCAAGGATGGAAGCCGAAAGCAGGCAGAAAGCGAAGTAATTTGAAACAGCGGTTTCACAACTGGCTCCATCGTCTGTTGGTCAAGCTGACCGAAAGCAAGTTTGTTGAAGTCGGTGGAAAGGTCGAACTTGTCTATCCTCGCGGCACATCTTCATGGGCGTTTGATGGCTCTGGGCAACTGACTAGAAGCAAGAAAAACTATGCTCTAGCCGCCTTTACGACTGACAAGCGCTACAACTGTGATTTGTCTGCAAGCTACAACATTGCGGCCCGCTACTGGGCTTATAAACTTAAGCTGGCGTGCAGAAATGGTCGTCAGTTGTCTTCCAGCAAAAGTTCTGGAGACAAACAGAGAATGCCTGTTACTCTATGTGCCCTATGGTTGGATAGAGAAGCCGCTCATGTACGCGAAGCGTCATGAGTCGGTGCATTCACGTGGTGGACGTTGCTAGAGAGATTCACAGTTAGGAGTGAACTTGAGGACTAGGATTTGGAAAGTTATACAATGAGAGCTATTTGCGTTACCCTTTTTTTAATACACCTGAGACTACAAATAAAGTGCTGAAAGGCTGTATCAAAAAAAAGATGGCTTGAAATGGCTGCGTGGCTTAGATATGGGGTTAACTCTGAAAGTGTGTTGGTTGTCATTGAGGATGTTCCCAGTGGCAAGACTGGGCTGAACTGCCCGTATTGTGGAGGGGCATTAACTGCGAGAAAGGGGCGGATCAAGGAGCATCACTTCGCCCACGCTGAGGAGACCTGTCGAGAGGTGGCAGAGCGCAGCGATCGCGAAATCCCTCAACTGCCGCTCTATGACCAGTTCAACATCTTTCTCACAGCTCAGGAGCTAGAAGCTCTTAAAAAGCTGTGGAACCGTTATGGGGTGAATAACTATGCTATTTCTCTAGAAGATGTTTTGCCTGCTTTCCAACGAGAGAGGCTACTAGAATACAACGAGGATCGCCCCTGTCGAGTTGAAAGGGGTGAGTATGAGTTCACTAAACAGGAAAAATTCCGGTCGGTGCATTATCGCTGATGCTTTTCAATCAGGTGCAGGAGCCGCTGATTCTAGAGACGCTATCCAAGCTGGAGAAAAAGGCAGAAGACGCTAAAGCCAAGAACCTCCCCAATCTGCTACAGGCTTGTTTGACCGACCTGCGCCTGTACCGCGCTCAGCTAAGACGGATTTTGCAAACCACTCTCTACTACTTAGAAGTTCAAGCAGAGGGGCAGACTTTCTACAAAATTGGTGTGACCCGTCGTACCGTTGAAGAACGAGTCATAGAGGTACAGTTAGACTTGCGATCGCACTTCCAGACAATTGCGATTCAGGTGTTAGGTACCTGGGCACACCGGGGTAATGTCGAAAAGTATTTCAAGTACCGCTACGAGCGAGCAAATCATCCAATTGGCAATCTGACCGAGTATTACCAGTTTGAATCAGACAAAGCTAAAGCAGTTCTACGCGATCTCCGCCGCATGAAGCCAAAAGTCCTGTCTGAGATTGAGCAAGCTACCCTAGCTGATAAACCGAGTCAGATCGAGCAGGCTATAGAAGCGGAACGTAGGGCAGAGCAGAGGTCTCAGGCAATCCGAGAAGGGATGCAGAAAGCTGCACAATGGGGGCAGCATTTAGGTCGCCCGTCTGTCCTAGAGTCTGAGGTAGCTTTTCTGTCTAAGCCAGCTTCACAACGGGTGATTGAAGCTCTCGACCGAGGGCTTTCCCTGCGACAAGCAGCAGAACAGGCAGGCGTAGCTGTCAATACAGTCCGTAAGGTTAAAGATTTTCTCAAAGCACACGAGCAACTTCAACTGGAGTAAAAATAGCAAGCGCACTCGTGTAAAAATGACTCTAGACAAATACGACTGGTGGGGCAGTGGCGGTCAACAGCCACCCAGTCATTTGAAAACGAAGCGACAACTCGCAGAACTTGGATTAAAACCCCTTCAGCCAGTGGGGATCATCGAAACGCGCAAGTACGACTGTCTGCTTTACGATCCCACTAATCCCGACAGCGCTAAACCCAAAAGACAACCTTCTCAAAAACAAGTAGAGGTGCTGGCTCAAAATCGGGAAAAAGCAGCTAAGCAGGCCGCTTACCGGCGCTGGTACCAGGATGCAGGCTGGATGGAGGAAGACCGTGCCTGTGCAGTCCGTTGGGCACAAGGAATGCTGCAACGGGATGATTGGGTGGTGCTGGATACTGAAACGACTGGACTAGAGGAGGCAGAAGTGGTTGAGATTGCTGTTGTCAATCCACAGGGTGTGCCACTGCTCAACACGCTGGTCAAGCCCACCATTGCCATTCCAGAGGAGGCGATCGCCATTCACGGCATTACAAACGAGATGGTAGAGGGTGCCCCAAACTTCTGCACAGTCTATCCTCGAATCGTTGCAGAATTGGTAAACAGGAAGGTGCTGATCTACAACGCCAGTTTTGATATCAAGATTTTGAAATATTGCTGCCAGTTGCACAAACTGCCGCTACTAGGCTTGGGCAAACGGTCACACTGCATGATGGAATGGTACTCACAGTGGTGCGGGGAGTGGAGCGATTACTGGAGGTCCTACAAATGGCAAGCTCTACGCGGTGGACATCGAGCATTAGGCGACTGTCTAGCGACGCTCAATCGGCTGAAAAGGATGGCAGCAGATTCGCCAGAAGTTTCTTACCCAGTAGGCTTGAGGGATGATAATGCGGTGAAGGAAAATGACCATGACTGAACATGAGTACGACCCAACCCAGTACGATGCTGTTCTAGGTGGTTACTCCCCGCCGCGACGCAAGATTGAGCGCATTGTTCGAGCTAAGCTGCGCATTGATGCCGCCTCGCCACTGGATGCAGATGAAGTTATCACTGCCCTTGGACCATCTATAGAGGTGTTGGTAGGGACTGAACGCGACTACCCTACATTTAAGGGACATGGAGTACTGCGCTATGTGGAGATTGCGACTGTGCCAGACACTGAAGTGGAAAGGCTACAGCAGCGCATCCAAGAGCTAGAGGCAGAGGTTAGACGACTGATTGCTGAACGATGAGATGCTTATAGGTGGAGGGCAAAACGGATAACGCCGTCGCTACGCGATCGCTCAATTCCCATCAGTTGGTAGCACTGCTCTAATGGCTGCATTCACTTCTTCCTGCGTCATCCCTAAGTTTGCTGCAACTGTTGTCACCTTTTCTCCATTCTGAAGGATTGCTAACTCAAAGTCTGCGTCCATTGCACTCAAGTAAGCCAGTACTGATTCAAATGTATGGTCGTTATTGGCACTCTCTAACTCAGTAACCCAGCTTTCTTGCACACCAAGCCGAGACGCTAGTTCTTCTTGAGTCAGTCCAGAGGCGACACGTAGGTTTCTTAGAGCTTGCGTCAAAACAATTCGGAAGAGTTCCTGCCGCTCGGCAAGTCGTGTTTCTGACGTATCCGGAGTGATTGATTTTAGAAAGGCCAGAGCATCATTGCCTACATGTGGATTTGTCATAAGTCCCTTGAGTCGCTCTCTTCTCTACATCGTCAAGTTTAGACTTCGGATGCGTCACATTTTGGCGCTAGTGAAATTTTCACACTGCCTGGAAGGGCGATCGCGCTCTTCGCTGCCCCGAAGCGGGGATCGCTCAACTTCTCCTCAGTCATGTGTTCGTTTGAAGTGACTGCTTAGAGGGAAGTCCACCAAGGAGGTACTGCCCCTCCTATCGCCGCGTTATCAGCACGGTGCCTCGCTTTTCGGCCTTTGGTGGATGATTGGAGGAAGATGGAGGAATCGAACCCCTACAGTTGCCTGTACCTCGGTTTTCAAGACCGATCGCCGTCCATTCAGCGGCATCTTCCAAGGGTGTTTGAGGAGGCTTGAACTCCCTAATAACCAGATTCACAGTCTGGCGTCTCGACCACTTCGACTTCAAACACCATCAGTGGAGCCAAGGGGACTTGAACCCCTAACATCCTGCGTGCAAGGCAGGCACTCCGCCAGTTGAGTTATGGCCCCATGTGTGGCAGGAGTAGTAGGACTCGAACCTACACTGGTCGGTTTAGAAGACCGATGCCCTTCCTTTAGGCGACACTCCCACAGCTTGGTATCCTCGACAGGGATCGAACCTGTGACATCCTCGCATGTTCGCTCTTGCACTCTCCCAAC
>CAXUIV010000158.1:0-8744 GCA_964250875.1 uncultured bacterium | reverse complement strand
TAAGCAACTGCAGCGGCTGTATCATCAGCGGCTACCGGGCGATCGCATCACCACGCCTGAATTCGCCCAGCGGCTGGCAGCAATTAGCACAGAGATTAATCAGCCGGTTTGTGCCTATATTAATCGCCGGGGACAGGTCATTCGGGTGGGAATAGGTACACCCCGTCAAACTCAAATTCCGCCACTTGAGCTGCCGCGCTATGGAGCAGAGCGACTCAGCGGTATTCGCTGTATTGCCACCCAGCTCAAGCCAGAAGTACCTAGTGAAGCCGCTCTTACCGCCATGGCACTACAGCGACTAGATGTCCTAGCTGTTTTAAATGTCACAGGCTCTGGATTTGAACGGCGGGGTGGTGGAGCTTCGGGCTATGTCAAAGAGACCTATCTGGCTCACCTTACACCTAACCAGCACCAAAACCCACACGAGCACCCCTCCGAGACGCCCTTACCGAACTCCGAACTCTATTGGGCCGTATCGCCTCTCAGCCTAGATGCGTTGACGACACAGGATCTTCTCGATTTAGTAGAAGGACTAGAAACTCAGTTCGGGCGAGAATTTGTGGCTCAGCAGGTCGATGCTGACCATGACCGTGTCGTACTGGTGGGGGTAATGACTGAGAGAGTGAATACCCAAGAATTTCAAGATACGCTCACAGAGTTAGCGCGGTTAGTAGATACTGCTGGAGGAGAGGTGTTGCAGACTCTGCGACAGAAGCGATCGCGTCCCCATCCTCAAACTGTAGTCGGCGAAGGCAAAGTGCAAGAAATTGCCCTGACCGCTCAGACAGTTGGAGCTAGTCTGGTGGTATTTGACCGAGATCTCTCACCAGCCCAAGTGCGCAACCTGGAAACGCAAATTGGTCTGCGAGTGGTAGACCGAACAGAGGTCATTTTAGACATATTTGCCCAACGCGCTCAGTCCCGTGCTGGTAAGTTGCAGGTGGAACTAGCTCAACTCGAATACATGCTGCCGCGATTAACCGGACGCGGTCAGGCAATGTCAAGGCTAGGGGGCGGTATCGGCACCCGTGGCCCTGGTGAAACGAAATTAGAGACTGAGCGTCGGGCAATTCAGCGTCGCATCGCCCGCCTCCAGCAGGAAGTAAACCAGCTACAAGCCCACCGATCGCGTCTACGACAGCAACGTCAACATCGGGAGGTGCCCTCAGTAGCCATAGTTGGCTATACCAACGCTGGTAAGTCCACGTTGTTAAATGCTCTAACCAATGCGGAAGTCTACACGGCGGACCAGCTATTTGCTACTCTTGACCCAACAACACGTCGCCTCGTTATTCCCGATGCTGCGACCAGTGACCCTTTGTCGATTGTTCTCACCGACACGGTCGGTTTTATTCACGAGCTTCCGGCGTCTTTGATGGATGCTTTCCGGGCCACGTTAGAGGAGGTTACAGAAGCAGATGCTCTACTGCATGTAGTGGACCTCTCCCATCCAGCGTGGTTAAGCCAAATCCGAGCGGTGATGGCTATTCTTACAGAGATGCCAATCACTCCTGGCCCAGGGCTGATCGTTTTTAACAAGATCGATCAAGCGGACGGGGACAGTTTGGCGCAGGCGCAAGAGGAGTTTCCCCAAGCGGTGTTTATCTCAGCCAGTGAGCGTCTAGGATTAGAAACTCTGCGCCAGCGACTTGCCCAGCTCATTCATTATGCTGTAGCCCCTAGCCAAACTTGAGGATTGGAGGCCAACAAGATTAGGCGGTTATAATGCTGTCATGCTGCCTATGGGAGTTCTCTCATGCCCTCGCCCTTTCCAGGAATGGATCCCTACCTTGAAGGCTATCTGTGGATCGATGTCCACAACACTTTAGCCAACAAGATTCGGCAGCAACTCGCCCCCAAAATTCAACCGGACTATGCGGTGCGGTTAGAGATTTATTTGGTGCAAGATACGGCTCCAGAAAGTGAAATCGGGATTCTTTACCCGGATGTGGAGGTACTGCGTCAGAAATCAACTTTTTCGTCCCCAATACGTTCACGGTTGTCAGCAATGGGCAATCTCCTGGTGCCTCCAGCGCCGCTAACCTTGCCCCTGATGCCGCCCGTCGAAGTGCGGATTGTCAGTGTTGAGGTTCGTGATGCAGCAAGTAATACGCTGGTAACGAGTATTGAAATCTTATTGCCTGTGAATAAGCGAGAACCGGGGATTGCTCCCTATCGGCAAAGCGCCAGCGCCTGTACAACGCGAATGTGCATTTGATTGAAGTTGATCTGCTGCGTCGCGGCACACGTCCGTTTGCTCATCCGCGACTGCCAGATGTGCCTTATCTAGTGACGCTGACTCGTGCCCAAGCGCAGGAAGTTGAGGTGTGGCCAATTTTGCTGCAAGACGCTTTGCCAATTATTCCGGTGCCGCTGCGATCGCCGGATTTGGATGTGCCGCTAGATTTAGCATCTGCTCTGCGCGACATTTATGATGAAGCGTTTTACAACCTGTCGATTGATTATCGCGAGCCTCCTCCTAAACCGTCACTGACGGGCAACGATTTAGCCTGGGTGCAGGCGTTGTTAGCACCTTTAACAGAGGGAGAACGACAGTCCTAGCATCTGCGTTATTCACTCAAGCTTTTGGACTTAACTGTTGTACTCTCCACGTGCGAGCACATCCAGCTTTTATCGCTCCGCCAGCACATGTCCGAGCAAGAGTCAATCTATTTTAATTAGAATTAAGAAAGGACAAAGTACTTTGACAAGCTTGTTGCCTGTCATTCCATAGATATTGTCAAACATTGTCAGAGTACAGATGCAAAAAATTATTTTGGCGATCGCCCTTACCTTTCTGGCTTTCATGACATCGATTGTGCTTTCAGCTCAGCGGTTTGAACCCATCAAAGAACTCTACGTCTTTGGGGACAGTCTTTCAGATGTGGGTAAAGTGTTCCAGGCGACAGGGGGAATGTCCCCACCTAGTCAGACATACTTTCAGGGGCGTTACTCAAACGGTCGGGTTTGGGTTGAGTACCTTGCAAATCGCCTTCATCTCTCCTCCAGTCAAACCCACAACTTTGCTTACGGAGGTGCTACCACTGGCAGCGATCGCAGCAGCCTCGTACCAGGCTTGCTAACCCAGGTTCAGTCGTTCGCAACTCACCAACAGAATCCAACTGCACTATACGTGCTGTGGGCAGGAGCAAACGACTATTTGCAGGGAGTCAGCAGTGCAACCGTCCCCGTGGAAAATGTGACGAGGGCGATCACTGCTCTCGCTGCTGTGGGTGCAAAGAATATTTTGGTGGCCAACTTGCCAGATTTGGGGCAGTTACCAGCTACGCGAACGAGTGCGAATTCTACCAGCCTGAATGCGTTAACACGAGCGCACAATCAAGGCTTGAGGCGATCGCTGAAGCTGTTAAGTCAGCAACATTCTGATATCCAGATTGTCACATTGGATGCCAACGCGCTTTATCGAGAAGCCATCACGCATCCGGCAGCATTTGGCTTTACCAATGTTACTAATGCGTGTCTGTCTGGCGATCGCGCCTGTAGCAATCCAGACCAGTTTTTGTTCTGGGACGGCATTCATCCGACGACTGCGGCTCACCGCGTTTTGGGAGAACGCGCCTACCACATGCTAGAGGCAGGACATCTGACCGTTTCCCGGTAAACTTTTTATGAGAGTTTATAACGTCATTATGAGTAGTAGCGTTGTGTTGGCGCTGCTTGTAGTTGGAGCAACGTTGCCCAAGGCGATCGCCCTGCCAATCGACACACCTGCGGCGATGCAATCGGTTCTGGCTGAATCGTCACTGCGTCTCTGGATCGTCACTGGAGGCCAAACGGGAGTGGATCGGGCCGCGCTCGATACCGCTCTGTCGCTTTTCTTGCCGGTGCGTGGGTGGTGTCCCAAAGGACGGCTGGCTGAGGACGGCAAGATACCAGCCGTTTATCCACTCCAGAAGACGACCAGCACAGAATACGCTGTGCGCACTGAGTGGAACGTCCGGGACTCAGATGCGACACTCCTCCTCGCCTATGGACCGCTGGCAGGAGGAACGAAGCTGACAGCCGATCTTGCCCACAAGTACAATCGCCCTGCCCTCATCATCGACGCGCTATCTTTCAACGGCAACGATTTTGCTCGCTTTTGGAGCTGGATCCGAAAGCACAACATTCGGATTCTAAACGTTGCTGGACCGCGAGAAAGCGCCCAACCAGGCGTTATCTACGGTCGCGCTCGAAAAGTGCTGGAGCAACTGTTTGGGCCGAAGTTAAGGTGAGAACTCGTCGGGCAGGCACTTTTTATGCTCGACCAACCACCTGACTTGAAATGCCCGATGAGCCGCCTCACCCACTTCTGCCATAATTGAGCCGTTGGCTACAACTCCCACGCCAATACCGATGATGGGCAGCGCTTGTCCACTGAGCGTCTCAGTCAGATTTGTGATGATCTGCTTGGCTACAGAATCTATGGCAGACTCGATAACGCTCTCCTCGACGCTGTTCTCAACCAGGTCGTCAAAAGTTTGTCTGTACAGATGCTGGAAGTCTTGCAAAGCCTCCAAGGCTTTTTTCCTATCCTCAGTTTTGTTAGCGGTACCGACACCCAAGATGGCCCAAGCAAATTGTTTGTCGGTCTCAGTCTGAGGGCTATAGCCGTAGCACAAACCGACTCGGTGAGCAGTTTGTAGGCCAAGTCCGATGCAAAGAGGAATATCAGCTATTTCCCCAACCCATTCAAAAACTCCAGTGATGGCCCCCGTTGTTCCCGCTACCATGACTGCCTCGTTTTTGACCCTCTTAGCAAGGCGATCACAGAATTCCAACTCAACCTGTTTGAGCTGATGGTAGTCTTCTACCTCAGCAATCTGCTTCAAATTTTTCCAGTCTTCCTGCCATTTAGAAGTCACTGTCTCAGACGCTTTTAATGCTGTCTCCAGGACAGATGCAGGAATAAGCACATCAATGCCGGTTTCAACAGGCGTAAACATCTTACCGACCACACTTGACAAGAAATCTGGCTCTTTGGACTTCCATTCTTCAATTTCCTGAACCTGTTGTCGTTCGTATGGCGTTAAGGAAGCTTCTGTAGTTGCTTTTGTCGAAAGAGTGTCTGAGGCTGCTTGCTGGATAGCATCAGCAATCTGCTGAAGTGCTGCGCTGGAAACAGCATTGGTGTAGTGAACGACAATCGACTCGGCTGCTGAGTTAATCCTGACGTGAGAGACGAAATCAAAAGACTCAACTAACTTGCTCAATCTGCTGGCGTATTCTGACTGTCTGAGCTGCCAAGGAATACGAACACGAATGCGTTCCGGAGTTATATGGATCACCTGGTACTCCACCAGTTGTGAGTCGGCTTTTGGTAAAGGTACTGCGTTCGCATCACTCAACATAATTTTTTTTATTCCGTTGCAGAAACTCTACGCCAAAATTTGATACCCACATCACTCTAGAATAGTATTAGGCGACTCGCAGTTGTTCTGTTGTAATTGATGTTTAGCAATGATGGGAGTTAAGTGAGTTTTGGTGAGGTAGTTTTGATTGGTGTATCTGAATGTGCTAACGACAAGGAAAAAGGGTGAGGATCGGCCCATGCTTTTTCCTTGCGAAAGGTTTTCGTTTCTTAATGAGGTAATGGGGTTCTGAGTTCTCTCAGCGTTCGACTAGTTCCTTGCGCGATCGCCTGCTGTACCAGTTGGGGAATTAGATCGATGAGGGGTTAAATTGGGAAAGGTTGGGCTGACGGAAACCTCGCAGTAGTGCTTGTCTTCAAACACATAGATTTTTAGCTAGCGATCTCGCGGTAGATCTAGACTTCAGGCACCTGCATTGCTTCATAAGCGCTAATTGTGGTGGTTGAGGTGACATCAGCCTCAATTGCCAAATCGGGTGGTGGGTAGTCATCCAAGTCAAGGTTGGTGCAGCCGCGTACCAAGCCAGCATTTTGAACGTAAAAACAGGTATCGGGTTCAATTCCGGCAACTTGAGGTCGCTTGAGGGTAGTAGAGCCAAAATCCTCCCAGTCGCGCCCTTGCATATCGAACAGGGCTTTCAGGATATTAGCAATAACGCGATGAGTTTCATGAATTGCCAGAGGCGACATGATTTCTAAAGTGCCTTGGTAGTAGGCAACACGAGTGTTACGCTTTTCACCCAAATCAGTCAGGATAGTTTCAAAGTCTTGCCAGGATAAGTTATGGATGCTCATCGTACTGCTAGGAGAAAGTTCGATGGCATTAATGGGAATAGTGATACTCATGCCGCCTCACTTTTGGGCAAAATATTAATCTAGGATTGAAATGATTTTAACTCCTGAAACTCGGTGCATCAGCTTGGTTCTTTTTCGCTCTCCTCGATTGTTGACAGTCCTTCACTAGAAGCAACAATTCTGGCACGAATTTCGCGAAGCCGCTGACCCAAAGACGCTTCAGGGAGTTTAGTCGCCTGCTGCTGGTACGAATTCCCTACAACAGCGTCTAATTTTGGGAAGGGGGCTTGCCAACAGCTAGGATAATCAAGAAGCTGCCCCCTAAGGGATTTACTCATGTCCGCTGAACATTTCTTTCCGACTGTACAGCGATTAGAAAAACTTGTGCCGGAATTGTTACAAGTGACTCCTAATCCTTCCCCTCGAGCCAAAGCTAACTGCCTGATCCTCTTAGCCAGTGGAGTGAGGCAATGGGTGATCCTACGGTCGCTGTATGACTGCGATAGCGACTTCTTCGTCAAATTTGAAGATGAACTGTTCAACTGTGCTGATTGGTTGAATCAATTCAAGCAAGTGGTTGTCGATTACCAATCCTATCCTTTAGAACGCTGGCTGTTTACTGGCTACACCGGAGTGATTAAAACCCAGTTTACTTCAATTCTAGAATCTAGATATGGATTAGCAGAGAAGGACATCAAAGAACTTTTAAACACTCCCGTCTTTAATGTTACTGAGCGAACCTTTCGCAATCAGTCCAATCAGTTGGCCAAGCTAAAAAATCAGCTTTTAGAGCGGCAACTCAACACTCAAACATCCACCGCTAAGAAGCAAATACACAAACTTTGTAAACTGTCAACTGGTGCTATTACTGAGGTTTTGGCAACAGAACAAAGTTCCAATTCTGAAGGCATTCTCGAATTCTTTACCAACGAAGTCTCAGCAATCGCCAAAATTTTAATTGCAAAAATTAACGGCGAGCAGCGCTTGTTTATCCATCACGAATATGTGGTCAACGAAAACCTGCGCGAAGCATCAGCCGACTCAGCAGACTGGCTAAAAGAAATCCATTTTGAATCGAGCAACATAAAATGACCACTTTCACTGAAACTCCAAAATTATCAACTCGTTTTGAAGCAGCTTTAGTCTATGCCACACGACTTCACGCCAACCAGATCAGAAAAGGCAGTGGCATTCCCTATATCAGTCACCTGCTGAGTGTAGCGGCATTAGTCTTAGAAGATGGCGGGGATGAGGATGAAGCGATCGCCGCTCTACTTCATGATGCAGTTGAAGACCAAGGAGGTGCAGAAACTCGCGAAAACATTCGCCAGCTTTTTGGAGAAAGAGTTGTCAGTATTGTCGATGGGTGTACTGAATCAGAAACCCTGCCTAAACCTCCTTGGAAAGAACGCAAACTGAACTATTTAGCAAAAATGCGTCTAGCCCCTTTAGAAGTTCGACGCATTTCTCTAGCGGACAAACTCCACAATGCTCGTTCGATTGTCGCCGACTGGGAGCGCGAAGGCGAACGAGTCTGGCAAAAATTTAGCGGCGGTAGAGAGGGCACACTTTGGTTTTATCGGAGTTTTCTGGAAATTCAGCAGCAAAATGGCTCTCATTTCTCATTACAGGAGTTGGAGAAATTAATTGCTCGACTGGAAGGCAATTCTCTACCTGCTGCTGGTTGTTAGAGTTGTTGGCTGGGAGAGAAGAAGATGCTATATATAGCAATCCTATTCTAACTACGAACGCGAGTGCTTCTATGTAGAGTAGGGATGTTACATGGGGTGCATCCCAGTTATGCAAATAGACTTCTTGTGGAACAGGCGTCTCACCTGTTTGATAAGGAACGGGCTTTCCTGCTCGTACCACAAGAAAAGAGTGCTTTTACATTCATTGGGATGCCTCTCAGATCAGCAGGTCAGCTAGACGGAAGCTGTATGACCGAAATGGTAACTTCTCCTTCGTTATCATCGACATGAGTATCAAAAAAGAAGGCACAGAGGGTTGCTGTTTCCAACACGTCAAGGCTTAGCATATCGGCATATCCATTTAGGGATGACCAGGTTGCGTCTACCTCAACATTAGTTTTCTTGTTGATAAACTTGCCTCCATAAATCCAAAGCAGTACGAACGGTTCGCCCTGATTAACAGATGCTGGTCCATAGCTGAATGTACCGCTTTTGATCCTCACAATGTATGCGCCTGGTTCTAGAGTTTTAGAAACAGAAGTTTCCTCCTGGAGCCTTTTTATCTGTTCAGGATTGAGCAAGCAGCAGTTGTTCTTGCTATGAACAGTGAGGTGCTTGATTGCGCAACTCCCTGTAGTCACTTGGCTTCTATCCTCAACCAAGGGATGATCGCCCGTTACAAAAGACTGAGCAGTTGCGCCCGTACCTGCGGCAAAAGCATTCCGTCTGGTAGGAAGTACACCTAATGCTTTAGTCTTAGCCATACCTCTAGATGAGCGAGACAGGAGAACCCGAACTGGGTTGGATGCAACGAGCTTCAGCCACCCACCATCGCCTGTGACATAGCCCAGCTCAGCAACATAGTCGCGATTATCCACTGCAATCGG
>CAXUIV010000157.1:0-8783 GCA_964250875.1 uncultured bacterium | reverse complement strand
TGTTCGTTCTCCCCTAGGGTTGTATCAACCAGCAACTTGAGCGGTGCCTCTTTGGTAACGACTGTGTAATCTTTGACATCTATTAGCTCTAAAGCACTCAAACCCGGATCGCTACCCCGACTAGCGGTGAACTGAAAGGGTTGAGTCACCCTAGGGTCTTGCCGCAAGATCGGTGGCAGAATCAGATTACCTAAATCCCTGGTCACCTGTGGCACGGTGGTCAAGCTAACTTTTGCTTCGAGACTAGGATGGGGCTGTACCTCGACCACACCATTTTGCAGGGAGGTAATGGCATGAGGCTGAATCTGCTTCGCATCCGGCGATCGCACAGTTGTAATCGTGACTTGCGTCGTCATCCAATCATCATAGGTTTTTGCTGCTGTAGTCAGCTGACGAGTATTTACCTGAGCCATCAACTGATTCAGGGTACCTTGGTGTGTACCGATCGACCGAGTTGTCCTTGGTAAGTCTAGTTTTTCCTGCTCTAGCAAAGTTGGATCGAAGTCTGTCGTACTAACAATCAGCTTCAAGACATCTTTGTACTCAGTAATGCCCTGATCTAAAAACGTTGCTGGAATTTCAATTTCAAAGACTTCGCTCTCGACACTTGCTCCGGTCTTTCCTTGTGGCGGTAGGCGTAAGCTATTCTTCCGATCGAGTTCGGGTAGACCTATAGCCTCTACAGCGTAGTTTTCGGCAACATCTAGCAAACCACAGTAAAGCGTTTTCTGACTTTGATTAGTTAGTCTTATCTGAATAGCTGGTCTGTGCGATTCACCATCTTTATAGGTATACTCCAGACGTCTCTCCGAAACTGCTGTTTTTGCCCCATCCCCAGTTGTTGCCAACTCTTCATTGCCAGCAACGAGGATAATTTCCATCTCGACGTCACCCGGCTGAATACCGCTTGTAGAAGGGCTGGCGAGTTCTAGAATGTTATTCCACCGAGCGATCTGTTCCAAACGTTGAATCGCCAGGAAGGCGCGGTCAGATGTGTAGCCTACGCGGTCTGGTTTTTCTGGAATTGGTGAGACGACAGCGCGTTCGTTTGACGGTAGTGTGATCCAGTACTGACCACTGCGGGCAATTAGGCTGTAGTCTGCATCCCCAGGTGCATCGACCGGACGTACAAACAACGAAGGATTCCTATCAGGACCGACTTGCTGTAGTGCTTGTCGCGCCAGTTCTACGCCTTTTTCTTCACCGCGATCACCCCGAATGTAAATCCTTAAAGGAGCTATCGGGAGGCTAGTCACAACTGCCCAATAAGTTTCCTGTTGAGACAAGCGATCGCCGCCGCCTGTGAGTTCCACTTTACTCTCTTGCGATCGCACTTGTGTCACTCGGACATCACCCAAGGCATTTGAGAGCTGACGCAATTGTTCTGGGGTACTTCCAGCCGGAAAAACCGCCAATAACGTACTTCCACTGCTAGATGTGGGCATGCCGTGCAGCGCCCCTCCATCAATCATCCAACTGTTATCGTTATTGCTGTAGTGCAAGGTGAAGTAGGAAGGGCGTGGCTGAATTGCACCACCTAAGAAAGGCTGGCCTAACTCTTCTGGATCAGTGGCATTAACCTGCGGTGACTGCTCTTTGACTTTGCCACTGACGATAGCGTTGAGATTTCTGGCTAAATCGCGATAAGTTAAGCTGCCATTGGTACGCTGTAGTGTTTGTAGAAGAAAGTAAGAAAAAGCCCCCCGCGATTGACCGTCTTCCCCCTTATACTCCTTCGCCAGCTCGTGATCCCGACAGGCGGAGAACGCTATATGCTTTCCCTTATAACCGACTAGACCATTTGCCTCTGGCTCAAGGCTGCGGTCAGATAACAGTTCATCTAATGTTGTTTCCTCAGCAAAGATGAAGCTGCTCCAAGGGCGTTCGCGCGGATCCACAGCCGCCAGACGCACCCCTACCTCAGATATGTCTCTTGTTCCAGAGCCAGAGTGACAACAGTCTAGAATTGTGACGAAATGAGGTTCTTGCTGTGCCACCTTAGAAATAAGGTAGGCTAGTTCCTTGTCTGCCAAATCGCGACTGCCTGCTGTACGGCTGTCATAGCAGACTAAAGTTTCATCCAAGTGATCTGGCTCTATAGACCAAAACTCTGCCGGTGCCGGTTCTTGAGCGCCGTGCCCTGAATAGTAGAAGAACGCGACATCCTGACTATCGGCGTTGCAAAGGTGTTCCTTGAAGCCTCTGATAATTGCTTGACGAGTGGCATCGCGGTCTATGAGTACCCACGGCAGTGTAGGCTCGACCAAGCTCCATGCGCCGTCCTTACCAATTCGTCTCAAATAGGCTTCTATAGCCTTGATATCGTTGCCGCAGCCTTTTAATGTCGGAACTGGAGGAAACGAGGCCGGATCGTAGTTATCGATACCAACCAGTAGTGCATAGACTTTTTTAGCCATACTCGCTTCAGTTCATCTCCGCACAGGGTATGGTTCAGTTTATAGCCCGCTTAGCAGGAATAACCTCCTACCTGTCTGAATGGATACAAATTAATTCAAGTGATCTAGGAAAGCAGTGTCACTTCTAGCAACTGTATTTCCAATTTGGGAAAATGTGGTCCAAACTTACAAGCATCGTTAAAACTTCTCAAAATAAAGATCAGCCGAAATTTAGATTGTCCTAGCTTAACTTTATATCTGTCTTAAGATAGATGTAAGCAAGCACCCGGTTGCAATGAGGCAGTCTATTTAATTGTATAGGTGATGCTAACTTGACTTCTCACCTGCACCTCTACAGGAGCAGATGGATTGTATGGTGGTGTATCACTTGTTAAAGAAAAGGGGGAGGCTGGAACGGCAGCTTTGGAGCCGCAGGCAGAGATATTAGAAGGACCAAAGCTAGGATACACTGTCACAAACAGCATTTCTCCCACCTTGACACCTAACTGCAAGGCAACGCTTGTCACCTCAACCTGAGCATCACTGATCGCTAGCCGACGAGCTTCACGCTCTAGCGGCTGACAGTCATTCACCCCGTACTCAGCACCAATCCCTTGAAGAAACAGCATGTTACTCTTTTGGATTGCGTTGCTAGCAGCGGCAACAACTTGCTGCATCTGCTCGCGAGTTGGCTTGCTGAACCGGACTAGCAACTTAGGATTTTCTACGGAGCTAGTTTGAACTTCAATGTTCTCAGCAGGTACTTTAATGGCAACCAAGGCATCAACGACAGGCTTTAAAGCCGCTTTGATTGACAATTCCTCCTGTGGCGCGGCTGGAACAGTTACTCCTAGTGGCTGTTCAGCAGGTTCGCGGCTACCAAGGCGAAATTCAAGCAGTGCTTTGTCTGCTGGTGCAGCTGCCTGACCTTGACCAATGACTGTCACAGCATGCTTGTCTGTTGTTAGTTGAGGCGCAACGCCGTTGCCTACCTGTGAGATCTTGATACCCTCAGTCGCAGTCTCTAATGTACTGTGTGCATAGACTTGGTTCTTCTGTGGAGCTAGATGGGCGCTGCCGATCTTAATCGCGCCTGTCCACAGTCCGATGACTGTTGCCGATGAGATTAGGGGAATAGCTATTCTTCCGAACACAAATTTCCTCAAGAAAATAGTCTTTACTGCTGCGGAAACTAAGGCACCCTAATAGTCGTTATATTCTGACGATATAACTATTACATCATTAGAATGGCGATCGCGGAATTAAACTGGAAGTCATGACATCTAACACTGAATTGGCTCCCTTGTTGGAACTCCTCTTCCTGATGTTTGCCACTCTTATGTGTGTAGGCTGGGTGTGGAGGCAGGCAAATGGCAAGGTCTTGCTGGTTGACAATTAATGATGAGAGCGTTGGGGGTACTGATTGTTTTTTGTACGCTGTTATTACTACAGCCGCTAGCTTGGGGAGTAGCTGCCCCGCCGGAACGCACAGTTCTAACTCTAGAACTGCTGCAAGAGCGAGTGCGATCGCCTATCAAGCCTGAAGGTGTCCCCACCCTTGATCTGCGACAGATGACAATCGATCTGCGGCCCGAAAACTCTGGCTTTCGTGACTCTTTCTACCAAATTCTGCGCAAAGAGCTACAGAGGGCTGGATCGAATCCCTTGGGTTTAGACCTCAGCTATTCCCTGATTCAAGGAGACTTTAACGGCAGTGACTTGGGTCTGAGGGTGCCTTCTCCCGATCAAGCTTTGGCTCCAATTTTCACCTCAAATGAGCAGGAACAGCTCCAGCGCGATCGCCGCCGCTTGGTCCAACTGCGGAAAATGTCGCGAGCGCTTCTTGGTTCTGGACTAGCAACTCCCTTAGAAATCATGGTCTTTCGTGGCCCTTTGAAACTGGTGCAGACTCGTTTCATTGGTACTGTGAATTTTACCAATACATTCTTTCTCCAACCAGTGACAGCCCAAGGAGTGACGTTTGCTCAGGATGCAGACTGGAGCGATACGAGATTCAGTGGCCCAGTCAGCTTTGCTGGTGCTGCTTTCCGTCGAGCAGCAGGCTTTCGCGGCAGTATCTTCTTCTTTAAAGCTGAGTTTATCCAGACGCAGTTTCAGGATGCCTTTTTCACGGGCAGTACCTTTGAAGACACAGCTAACTTCAACCAATCCAGCTTTAAACAGCTGGCTAACTTCAGCCAAGTGCAGTGGTGGGGGGGTGCTGATTTTTCCCAAGTTCGCTTCGCAAACGCGGCACTGTTCGCGAAAGACCGATTTAACCAGTCTTTCCTCCTGGCAGAAGCAACCTTTGAGCAAGCTGTCGCCTTCCGGGAAGCGCAGTTTAATCAACCTGTAAATCTGCGTGATGCCAGTATTCAGGGATCGGCGGATTTTAGCAATGTTGGGTTTTCTCCAGGAGCTTATCTGGATGTATCTGGCCTGAACTTTGACTCTGACCAAGCCAAAATTTTAGGTAATCCGGGTGAGATTGGCAGGTTTATGCAGGTACTCACCCTGCAAGGAAATGGAAATGTCCTTCGCAATTTAGTCCAAAACTTCCGTCAGCTACAGCAAATTGCCGACGCTAACGAGTTGGAGTACACCACGCAGCGGCTACATCGTGATGAGTTACGCCAACACCTATTAGGAATTAACCTCAATAGCGCAACACCAGAGCGGCTGTTGCAGCTAGGGTTTTCAGCAGAGCAGGTGACGGCGATCGCTCAGTACCGGGTTCAGCAACCTTTCCGCAGCCTCACTCAACTCCTAGCTCTAGAGGAGGTTGATTTGGATACATACAGTAGAGTGCGCGATCGCGTGCTTGCAGAGGAAACACTATCACTGACCGGATGGTTAGTCCAAGGCTTGCAGCTGTTGGGCTTGAGCCTGTTGCTACTTTTGAGCGGGTACGGTACCAGTTTCTGGCTGGTGTTTGGTGTGGGCATGATCGCGATCGCCTACTTTGGTCTGCTGTTTTGGCTGATTGACCGCTGGCGGCGACGGCGTCCCCAAAGGCTAATTCCAACTTGGTACGAAACGAGCTGGGTACTGAGTAGTTTTGGCCTACTGACGACCGCAGGGTTAACAGCTATCTTTCGTACTGCCGAACTGCCATGGCTAACAATAGGTTGTTTAGCATTTGTAGGCTTGCCGATTCCACTTGTTCTCTTGGTGCGTCTCTATCAGCAAGGTCGCTACCACGATTTAATGGACGTCAGCTACTTTGTAGAAGATGGAAGCATGCGGCAGTTGAGACTATTAATTGGGCGGTTGCCAGTCATGCCTCGGTTTCCGCTGTTCCGCGAACGCTATCTGCCGTTACTATGGAACCGTGGCTGGAACTGGCTCAACTATTACGACTTCAGCCTCAACAACCTGCTGAAGTTAGGTTTCAATGATGTTCGGATGCGAGACGAACATCTCCCTGGAATTATTGCCGCTCTCGCTTGGTATCAGTGGAGTTTAGGTCTACTCTACATCACCCTGCTGTTGTGGACGCTATCCCGTACCATTCCGGGATTGAACTTACTGATTTACCTTAAGTAATAGTTAGTGTCTATAATACCAAGGGTCCTTGTTCCTATGCTCCATGCCCATATTCAATAATTAAATTTAACAGGGATTTACTCAACAGAGCTTCTTCAGAAAGCACCAGTCTTTTTCGTTACCACACGAACAGTCTTCACAATCAACTGAATGTCGTAAAAAGCTGACCACTTCTGTTGGTATTCCATATCCATACGCACGATTTCTTCGAAATCTTTGACGCTAGAGCGACCGTTCGTCTGCCATTCGCCCGTAATACCGGGTTTGACGTTTAACCGTCGCCAATGGTGAGCTTTATAGTGTGCTACCTCATCAGGGGTAGGCGGACGGGTACCAACCAAGCTCATGTCTCCCAACAGCACGTTCCAAAACTGAGGTAATTCGTCTAGGCTGGTACGACGCAAGAAACGTCCCACTTTGGTGACACGAGGATCGTTTGGATGTTTAAATATATGACCGCTCGCTTGGTTGTCTACCAAATGTTTAAGTGCATCCGCCCCGACAACCATCGAACGAAATTTCCAAATCCGAAAGGGGCGTCCTTTCAAACCACAGCGAATTTGACTGTAGAAAATAGGACCAGGATTATCCCATTGTGTAGCAATTATTACTGGAATTAAAATGAATGCTGTAATAATTAATCCGACAAGAGCTCCAAAAATATCGAGTGAGCGTTTTATTTTACTAGTTACAGAGGCGTGAACCGGAAGCCCTGTGAAGGCTGTGACGTAAGCATCATCCAGAATTGGTGGATGACTGGACATAGAATTGGGAAGTAGAGTAGATGACATATTTACAGTAGCGGTTAACTTTTTTAGTCAACGAGCTTTTCTGTAAATATACGCATTTTCCCTTTAAAAACCCTCCCCCTATCTCGAATTTCACTGAATCTTTGCTCTGATCTGGATTTCATAAAGTTTTGATATTTTTGGCGTCAATGCGCTTCGCCTAGCAAGGAGTGAAAGTAGTAACATTTTGTGAGCGTGCAAGGTTTGACCCCCACCCTCCTTACTAAGGGATGAGCAATCTTCAGGTATAACTCCGAACTCCGAACTTTTTGATCAACTCACAAAGAAGTTAACGGCGCAGGGTTCCTCTAATTTTTGGTGAGTGTCAGTCAAAATCGTACTCAAATAGTGGCGGAGGCTACGCATCTGCTGAGGGTTCGGGCGATAGAGTAGATTCGTCTGCCGCTCAAACAGAGGTGCTGCTGAAATCGCTTGATAGTCAAGATTTTGTTGCGATGCTTGTGTAAGCCAGCACGCATCTGTGAGTGACGGCACTAAACCGGGTGGCAGGTGGCCTTCTAGCAGAGCCATTAGGCGATGTTGACAAGCACGGGTATTAATGCCGCGACGCTCCAGTAACAGAATAATTTCGCTTAGGCTGTAGGGGCGATCCACTGCACCCGTATTTGGTAAGGAGCGCAAGAGTTCCATAAGCAGAAAATAGTCACTGTACTGTTGCCGGTGTTCCTCCAGGACTTGAGGAAGCAGAGGCAACATTGCCAAACCGTATGCAACCCGACTACAGGCGTAAGGGCGATCGCTGCGGTAGAGATCTTGAACAATCGTCGCTTTGGGAAGTTTCTGCCGCAGCCAGCGGGCGATCGCGCTCAAAGATGCCGTACCACCTGTACAAACAACCTGATTGACTGCCTCCACAGGTATCCCAGTTGCCACCAGCAGCCGATTGAGTTCTCGATTCAAGCGTCGCACGAAAGGCAAAAACACCAGCGCTTCCAAGTCACGTCGCCGCAGGTTCCACTGACGATCAGCAAGGCATAGAGTGAACTGCTTCTCGTGTTGCAGAATCAGCTTCAGATGTCCAGCCGCTTCTAAGAGTGCTTGTCCTAAGAGGGAACTCTCTAACCGTTGCTGCAACTGTATTCGCTTCGGCAGGTCCGGTTCGCCCGGTTTTGGCAGGTCCAACTGGTCTAACTGCAAGCTATCCCAATGCAAATCGTCTAAATCTGGCAGTCGCGAACGCCAACTCCAGCCATCCCTCAGCGACCAGCCAGCACTGTTAGGGTCGGGCGATGGCGATTGTTGCCACTTCTGTTGCCACTTTTGAGGACAAAGCATCTGGCAAATAATATCCTGATCTACGGCATTTCCGGCATAGGGCAAACTATGAAGCGTAAAGTCACTGTGAGCTAGAGTTTGGAGATTCTTTGGCAAGTCAACGATCGCTAGCTGTGTCATTGTTGCACCAGCATTGATCACCAGAGTGCCACCCTGCCAATCACTATCTTTGGTGCGTCTTCTTGAAGGACTAGGCAGTTCCGAGGACTTGTAGCTACTGGCACCCAGT
Source organism: uncultured bacterium (assembly GCA_964250875.1). GTDB lineage: Bacteria > Cyanobacteriota > Cyanobacteriia > Cyanobacteriales > Chroococcidiopsidaceae > CAXUIV01. The sequence goes on along the minus strand of CAXUIV010000157.1, from coordinate 528 downwards.
TGTGAAAGCACGGTAGCGATCGCCTCTTCGACGAAGAGGACTTGCTCTGGATGGGCAACAAGCTGGGCATTTAGTACTGCCTCGCGGAGGTTAAAGCGATACTGTTCTGACCAACCATCTGGGCAACTAAAGATGACAGCCGTAATCCTACCAAGGACAGCACGGAGAGTTTGAGGCTCTATTCCCGTAGCGGCGACGCTCGCCATGGGCATGACCGCCCCTTCTGAAGTGGCACCCTTGGCAAAGGCAGGATTAAGGGTGGCAAGAAGGGTAGAAAGTAGAGAAACACAGAGACTTAGACTCACTGTCTGCTGGTCGTTTAATTGCAACACAGGCTCGCAATTGCCAGTAGCAGGAGAGTTGTAAGGAATACCCACCTTCAAGTAGGGCTTCAAACTCTTAATCAACACGCCTTGGTTAGTATAATCTGCTACTAGCGTGGACTCAGAGACAGTAGCCAACTTCCCCGATGCTTGTTGCGATTTTTCCACCTCCCCATCTCTCCATTGCCCCCCAACCCCCGAGGGG
>CAXUIV010000156.1:0-8911 GCA_964250875.1 uncultured bacterium | reverse complement strand
GAGTCATTGAGAGCATAGCTATGAGCAATATTGAACAAGAGCTGCAAAAAGCTATCGACAACATGCAAGTTCCAAGCAGCATCTCTGTACAGGTGCAGCAGGAAATTAAGAAAGCTGCGAGCCACATAGAAGAATTGATTGACAAAGAGCGTGAACAAGCTCGTGTCGCCTGTGAACGTAGCGGCAGCGATTCTGGCGAGTGCGCTGCTGCTTGGGATGCTGTTGAAGAATTGCAAGCTGAGGCAGCGCATCAGAAGACTGCTGCCAAACCAAAAACTGCTTTTGAAAAGTACTGTGAGGATAATCCTAGTTCTTCCGAATGTCTTATCTATGAAGAATGACAGTGCAATTCAAAAACCGGACAGAAGCAGGGCGATCGCTGGCATTGGAGCTAGCCGATTACGCCAATAGAACTGATGTGCTGGTGTTAGGACTTCCCCGTGGCGGTGTACCAGTTGCGTATGAAGTGGCAAAGGCAATCAATGCTCCTTTAGATGTTTGTCTAGTACGGAAGCTTGGTGTGCCTGGGCAAAAAGAACTGGCAATGGGTGCAATCGCCTTAGGCGGTGTCATGGTGTTCAACGACGATGTGGTGCAGTGGTTGGGAATTTCTCAAGCAGCAATTGATGCAGTTGCTGCCACTGAACGACAAGAATTAGAGCGACGCGATCACGCTTATCGGGGCGATCGCCCTGCGCCCAATGTTCAAGGCCGCACAGTCATTCTAGTCGATGACGGCATTGCTACTGGTTCAACTCTGCGTGCTGCCATAGTGGCGTTGAAGCAGCAACAGCCTCACAGAATTGTTGTCGCCGTTCCAGTCGCGTCTCCCTCGACTTACACGCAGTTGAAAGCGGAAGTAGACATCTTGTGTCTTACAATGCCAGAGCGGCTTCATTCTATTAGCCTCTGTTATGAGGACTTTTCGCAAACGACTGACGAAGAGGTCCGTAACCTATTAGCACAGGCTAGCTGTGAACACACGACTGCATAAACTAAACATCCTTGGCATGGAAAAATGAACTCAATGCTGCACAGATTGATCCGCTTTAATTCCTGGTCGCCGCGAAGGCAGCACACTATCTTATTTGACTCAACTGCTGCTGCTTCTGACGTCGCTTTTGCGCTTGGTGGTCAGTGGGACGGGTGCAATGGTGTTCTTATGCATGAGTGTGACGAAGTAGCTGTTAGCACTGCTGCTGGCTTAGCGGAGGCGCAATGGTGTCACGAGGGACATTCTGTTGCCTTCTTAACCGGGTTGAATGCTGAAGAATTTCTTCGTCGCTATGCAGCAGGCGAAAGAAATTTTACTAATGCTAACTTGAGGTGTGCGATGCTTTGTTCGCGCTCTCTGAGAAAAATTAACTTGAGTTGGGCCAAGCTAAATGGGGCTAGTTTGAGTGGAACTGACTTAAGTGGTGCTGACTTAGCTACAGCAGACCTCAGCGAAGCCGATCTGAGCAAAGCTAACTTGAGTCAGACCTGTCTGGTAAGGACAAACCTAACTAGGACCAACCTATCACTAGCAGATCTAAAAATGGCTAACTTAAGTCATGCTTACCTCAACGAGGCTAACCTAAGTGGGGCCGATTTGAGCGGGGCTAATCTATCGCTAGCAGACTTAAGAGGAGCAAACCTCAACCAAACCGATCTGAGTGGGGCCAACTTGAGAGACGCTAAAGTGAACGAAGCTGATTTGAGTAGAGCAATCATCTCCGGTGTGCGAAGTCTTTAAGAGCAAAAATAACCTTATATGCCCCATGCCCTCCGCCCCATGCCCTAATTAGTAACTGTACCCACGAGAGGTGAACTGGCGCTGGCGTAGACTTTAACCGGAATCCGGCCTGCCAAATAGGCTAGACGACCTGCCTCGGTTGCTAAACTCATGGCCCGAGCCATGACTACAGGATTCTCAGCTAGGGCGATCGCACTGTTAATCAGTACCGCATCTGCTCCCAACTCCATTGCCTGCGCTGCCTCACTGGGCGTTCTAATCCCAGCATCTACGACCACCGGAACTCTAGCGTTTTCGATGATGATCTCAATATTGGCGGCGTTCTTTAGTCCCTGACCAGAGCCAATGGGAGAGCCTAAAGGCATCACTGTGGCGCAACCGACATCTTCCAGCCGTTTGGCCAAGATTGGATCGGCATTAATATAGGGCAATACCGCAAATCCTTCTTTCACGAGCTGCTCTGCGGCTTCTAAGGTGCCAATTGGGTCAGGCAGCAAGTACTTGGGGTCAGGAATCACCTCTAGCTTGACGAAGTTGTTGTCCTCTTGGCCCAACAGCTTTGCCATCTCCCGTCCCAAACGCGCCACCCGAACGGCTTCCTCTGCGGTTTTGCAGCCAGCTGTATTTGGTAGCATCCAGACTTTTTGCCAGTCTAAAGCCTCAGCTAAGCCTTCATGCCCTGGAGCATTGGTTTGCACTCGGCGCACAGCAACGGTGACAATCTGGCAACCGCTAGCAGCAATACTCTGCTGCATTGCCTCTAGAGTGGGATATTTACCTGTACCAGTCATTAAGCGCGATTGAAATGTCCGGCCAGCGATCACTAATGGCCGCTCGTGTGTCTGTTCGGTGGGTCGATCAAGGGTCTGCATTTTGAGTAGGGGGTAGTGGGGTGATGGGGTGATGGAGTGCTGGGGTGAAGCACTCTCCTGATAAAACCGGGAGTAGTGGAAGTGAGTCAGGATTGGGGCAGCCTTTTGCTCCGAAACGAGATCTGCAATGAGAGTAGCTGTCACTGGCGCGAGGAGAATGCCGTTACGGTAATGGCCAACGGCTAGCGTTAGATTCTGGCAAGGGCTAGAGCCAAGAATGGGTAATTCATCAGGCGTGGCGGGTCGAAAGCCCCACCAGAACTCTTGGATAGGGTACTGCTGTAGTTGGGGGTATAATCGGATAGCTCGCTCTAGCAGTGATTGAATACCAGCAGGGGTATTGTGAGGGGTAAATCCCACTTCCTCACTTGTTGCCCCAATAACTATTTGGCGGTTACAGCGCGGCACAATGTAGATGTCTGAGCCGAACAATATTCGCTGTAGGGGTAACTCCTTCTGGTCACTCTTAGGAACTCGTACCGATAACATTTGACCTTTTTTCGGACGCACTGGCAGAGGCAATAACTCGTTCGACCAGGCACCTGTTGCTAGAACATATTGTTCAGCGCGGTACATTCCATCTGAAGTCTGAACGCCGACAACCTGCCGCTGCTGCTGTTGAATTGCCTCTACTGTAATGCCGTCACGGACGTCAACCTCAAGTAGCTGCGCAGCGTTCCACAACGCCTGCGTCAGGGCACGATTATCTACCTGTCCATCTTCCGGATGCCACCAACCGCCGACAACATCTGCACCCAGTCCAGGCTGACACTGATGAATCGCCTCTCGACCCAACCATGTTGAGGAGTTGAGGAGTTGAGGAGTTGAGGAGTCGAGGAGTTGCGAGGATGAACTCCCCATCTCCCCATCTCCATAGACTGGTGCCAAAATACCACAGGGCCAGTAGCCGCTTGCTTGACCAGTCAGTTCTTCTAGTTTGCGAACCCAATTGGCATAAAGCGACCGTGACTGTAGACACAGTGACTGCATTGGTCCCGACGGAATAGCTTCCGCTTGAGGCGCTAGCATTCCTGCCGCTGCGTGGGCGGCAGCAGCATGAAAGTTGCGGCTGAGTACAGTCACAGAGCGATCACGTAGCTTTAATTCAATGGCGATCGCTAGGCCAATGACACCGCCACCAATAATCAGGACATCACTTGTTGCATTCATCAAGTCGATCTGTCAGGAGGAGTCAGGAGAAAACATTCTGGCTCCTCTAACATCCTACTAACTACCACAGTGCCTTGACTGGCTGTGCATTAGATGTGGCTGAGTCAACAGCGCTGTTGGATGTTGGGGATGGGCTTGTATTGGCTGTCGGGGTGGCGTTTGTGGTGTTAGCAACTATGTTGTTTTCGGGAACTGGCGTGGAGTTAGTGGTACTCGCGCCTGGTTTTACCTGCACATCACTGGCTGTAGTGGCGGAGGGATTCGTACTGGTAAAGTTATTGGCTGTACCGGGGGAATTTGTTAAAGACGCACTTCTCCGATTCAGTGAAAAGTTATTGCCTACTAACACACCAATCAGAATTGCAACTGCTGTAGCTAACATGAAGACGCCGATGAGTCTATTCATTTTTTGTTCCGTTTAACCTTCCACTACCCATACATTTTGACATTCCCCACGAGTTGAGCGACGGGGATTCTTAAAATTTCACCCTTGCTGGAGTTATTAGGACTCCTCTACTAGGTTAAAACCATTGTTTCTTCTGATGTCAATACAAAATTAGCCGCCGCTCAACCGCGCTCTTGTATCTTATAGTCATGCGTTGCTTTAAAAACCGTCTTTGAAGTTTAAGTTCTTCGCCTTCCTGCTATGACTACACCCTTAAACAAAATTTGGATTTATGACACAACTCTTCGGGATGGCACTCAGCGCGAAGGGCTATCCTTGTCAATTGAAGATAAGTTGCGCATTGCTCGCCGCTTAGACCAACTAGGCATTCCCTTTATTGAAGGCGGGTGGCCAGGAGCAAATCCTAAGGACGTCCAGTTTTTCTGGCAGCTCCAAGCAGAACCGCTCTCACAGGCGGAGGTCGTAGCCTTTTGCTCGACTCGTCGCTCCAATCTGGCGGCGGCGGAAGATCCAATGCTGCAAGCGCTTTTAGCGGCTGGAACTCGATGGGTAACGGTTTTTGGCAAGTCTTGGGATCTGCACGTCACCCATAGTTTGAAAACGAGTTTAGCAGAAAACTTGGTGATGATTCAGGATACAATCCAGTACCTGCGCTCTTGCGGACGCCGAGTCATTTACGATGCCGAACATTGGTTTGATGGCTACAAACACAACTCCAGCTATGCCCTTGAGACCTTAGAGGCAGCGATCGCGGCTGGTGCCGAATGGCTAGTCCTATGCGACACCAACGGCGGCACCTTACCCCACGAAATTGGTTTAGTCGTGCGAGATGTCGTCCGGGCAGTTAAACACTCTTCAACGCTCAATCCCTCGCCTCTTCTAGGTATTCATACTCACAACGACTCAGATACAGCAGTAGCTAATGCCTTGGCAGCAGTGCAAGCGGGAACCCAGATGGTTCAAGGCACAATCAACGGCTACGGTGAACGCTGCGGCAACGCTAATCTTTGCTCTTTGATTCCCAATTTACAACTGAAGCTGGGCTACAGGTGCCTTCAAGACAGCCAACTCGCTCAGGTTACAGCAGCCAGTCGCTTCGTCAGCGAAGTTGTAAATCTCGCCCCCGATGAACACGCTGCCTTCGTAGGACGTTCTGCCTTTGCCCACAAAGGAGGTATTCATGTGTCAGCCGTTGAGCGTAATCCTCTGACTTATGAACACGTTGATCCGAGCCAAGTTGGTAACACTCGCCGCATTGTCATCTCCGAACAAGCGGGATTGAGCAACGTCTTGGCAAAAGCTCGCAGCTTTGGCATCGAATTAGACAAGCACAACCCCGCTGCCCGCCAAATTCTGCAACGTCTCAAAGATTTGGAGAGTGAAGGATATCAATTTGAGGCAGCTGAGGCTAGTTTTGACCTGCTCATGCGATCGGCACTAGGAAAACGGCAGCAGTGGTTTGAAATTAAAGGCTCTCAAGTCCACTGCGACTTAGCAGGACACAGCAGTAATTCGCTCGCTACTGTTAAAGTTACGGTTAACGGTGAAGACATTCTAGAGGCAGCTGAAGGTAATGGCCCGGTGGCGGCGCTTGATGCAGCTTTGAGAAAAGCTCTGGTCAACTTCTATCCGCAAATTGCTCAGTTTGAACTGGCGGACTACAAGGTGCGAATTCTCGATGAACACAGCGGCACTGAGGCAAAAACCCGCGTTCTGATCGAATCGAGGAATGGTCAGCAACGCTGGACGACAGTGGGCGTGTCAACCAACATTCTCGAAGCTTCCTATCAAGCCGTGGTAGAGGGACTGGAATATGGTTTATTGCTGCATTCTTCAGCGGCAACACTGGCTGCCCCCGTCTGAGTCATCCGATGTAAAAGCCCTATGGCATACAGCGACTTCACTCTTGCCCAAGTTACCCAACAGTTTGGGCTAACGATCAATGACCAAACCAACTTGTTTGCCACTACACCAGACGCAGAAGCCAGCAAACTGCTGTCTGACACACTCTCTTACAGTCTGCCACTAGCTCTCGCTATCAACTCGGAGAAAGCCCGTTCCGAGTTTATCATTGCTCCAATTTTGGTTGAGCTTAGGAAAAAGCTGAATAACCAAATCAGCTTATTTTCGGGACTAGACTTCAATGTTGACCCACAACAAGGACTGAATGGCACATTTGATTTTCTGGTCAGCCGCTCTCCCATCCAGTCGTTGATCGCCGCCCCTGTAGTTGCAATCGTAGAGGCAAAAAAGGAGAACCTTAATGTCGGGCTAGGACAATGCATAGCGGAGATGGTGGCTGCCCGAATATTCAACGAACGTGCCAAGATTAATATCTCGATTGTGTATGGAGCTGTAACATCCGGGACAAACTGGCGGTTTCTCAAACTAGAGGGAGAAGCCGTATTGATCGATCTAGTCGAGTATTACATCAGCGATGTGGCAAAAATTTTGGGGATATTGCATAGCGCTGCTTCTGGTTAGATCGTACTGCCTTCACACTAGCGGTAGCAAAATCTCAAACTCAGTCCCAATTCCATGTGTCGCTTCTGAACCATTGCTGCTCAAAGTTGGCAATCCCTCGGAGGTGTGAATTGGCGATCGCAGCCTGAGATCCCCTCCATGGCGTGCCGTCACAATCCAATAACTTGCCGATAGAGTCGTTTCTCTAGCCGTAGCCCTTTTTCCCACAGAAAAAGACTCAAGCATTTGCTGCTGCAACTGGAGAGACATGCTAGGGCCATTGTCTGCGATGCGAATGGAAACCCAGCGAGAGTCTGGATTGTCTTCATCGGTAGCTGCCCGCGAACAAACTTTGGTGGTAATCTCAATCCGAGGCTTATGAACGGCAGCAATTGTGGAAGTCGCCAGATGACAGCGCACTGCTCGGTCAAGCAGTGCGTCTACCGAGTGACTCAAAACGTTCATGAATACCTGATTCAGCTCGCCGATGAAGCAGAGGACCGGAGGAAGATGACCATAGCTCTTAACAATCTCAATCTCGCCAGTCAAACGACTATTAATCAGCAATAGAATACTGTCTATACAAGCATGCAGGTCGGCAGGTTTGGGATAGACCTCGTCGATATGGCAAAAAGTTTGCAGGCTCGCCGCTAATTTTTTTAAGCGTTTTGCGCCTGTTCTGATACTCCTTAGCGCGAGCGGCAAGTCTTGCTGTAAAAAATCGAACTCTATTTCTTCTTTAAGTTCAGAAATTTCACCCTTGTCTGGCGACGAGTGTGCTTCGTAAGCAGACACCAGCTGCAAGAGCTGCTCGCTGTAGGTAGCGATATAGCCCAAGTTGCCCCAAATGAAGCCCACGGGGTCAAGGATCTCGTGAGCTATTCCGTCCACCAAATGCCCTAAGCTCGCCATTTTATTCGTTTGGATGATTTGGGCTTGGCTACGCTCGTACCGCACCTGAGTCTCTATACCTCTAAGCTGCCAAGAGGCAGTGTGCAATTCCTGTACATCCAACAGTTTGTACGCCTGATGCTCAGTTTTGACAACCACTGGCTCTCCTAGAAGCTCAGGCGATCGCCGTAATGCCTGCTGAGTTGCTGTCAGGATCGGCGTACTACAGGAAAGCAATAAAACTTGGCTGCGAGTGTAGCTATGGAGAACATCCAGTGATTCCTGCAACAGTTCTAGCCCATGCGGACGAATCAAAATCTCCAGCAATCGCTGTCGCGAGATCGTGCCAACGAAATTTCCCTGCTCTACCAATATGGCTCCTGGTAGCAGAGGATACCTCTCGAAAATCTTGGCAACTTCTAAACTGGGGTAGCTGGTTTCGACCTGAAACTCGTATAGCGGTAGTTCCCTCAGAGTTGACTCTATACTGAGGTCCTGCTCGCTACCCTGCGATCGAAATGGGATTGATAGTTCCAGACCGAATTCGTTTGGCACAGAAAACCCTGATGCGTACAAAGACTACACAAAGCTAGAATCTGCTATAGGTTAGCATCTTCCCTCAAGTGTCAGTCTCTGCCAAGCAACAGAAGTTCAAATTAACGATTACTCAGAATCTTAAATTCTGTGCCCCTCTCAAGCGGGCTGCGGACTCGCGACTGCGCAACACGCCTCTGGGTCACAATCTGATGGCTAAATAAAGCTCAGAGTAGCGGGAGTCCTTTCGGCATCGGTTTCCCCAATGCAAGCACATGCTATTATTGGGCGGTACTCTGTATAAATCGTACATTACCAGGTTTAAGATAAGTTTATCGTTGAGACCAAAAATTAAGTTGGACAGCAGAAATCTGGACGCGTACCCTGTCCAGCGGCTGAAGTGCCTTAAGAATAAGCTATCAGTAGTACTATCAGTATTCATGGCCATTCACCTTAAAATGGCTTAGCAGACCATTGTGGCTCAACAATGCTCTCCTTAGCGAAACGCATGAATCAACAACAGCTGAATAATGCTTTCACCCTCTTTTTAAGTTTGCTTGTAGAGGCGATGCCTTTCCTGCTGCTGGGGGTTTTATTTTCTGGTGTACTGCTCTTGTTTGTAGATGAACGCCAGCTCGTGGCAAGGCTGCCCAAAAACCCCTTGCTAGGAGCTTTGACTGGCAGCATGATTGGCTTCTTGTTTCCGGTGTGTGAGTGCGGCAACGTGCCAGTGGCGCGACGGTTGCTGATGCAGGGGGCACCAGCACCAGTAGCGATTGGATTTCTACTGGCAGCACCGACGATTAATCCAATTGTCATCTGGGCGACTTGGACGGCATT
>CAXUIV010000155.1:6626-8925 GCA_964250875.1 uncultured bacterium | reverse complement strand
GGGCTGGGGGATGAGGGTGAAGAACTGGGTTGCTTCCGTTCTACTACGAGGGAGAACTACAAACATAATTCCATTATGCTGAGGATAATCACTGCGTTATCCTAGGGAAGCTATTGATGGATGCCGACAAACTACAACAAATTCAAGCTCATACCCGTGCGATTGCGGCCTTGTTAAGGATCACAGTGCTGAGCAATAGTACTCGTTGCATAACTGGGATGCACCCATTGCTTCGTCTTACAACTCCGAGATCCGAACTACTCCAAACTCTCTTCAAGACGGACGCACTGCCAAACGCTCCCACTGCTGATAGCACCAAAACAGAAGCGTGCCACTCGCGCCTAATTTCGCCACTTCCAGTACCCAGTAAGCTGCATGCAGTTGTCCCATTGCGGTAGGAGCTTCAACTGCTTCAAACAAGTTCAGATGCAGACCCGCAGCGCACATTTGCGGAGTTAAGAAATAAGTATCAATCAGAGATACAGCCAGCAGCATTACAGATAGAGCAACGCCACGACGCCAGCCATTCGTCGCAGATTGAGTGCCAAGAGCCAGCATTCCTGTTAGTACCAAGGCAGCAGACAACAGCTCAAGGCGATTAAAATTCCAGAAGATTGAATAGCCTGCTGTAGCAAACCCAGATTGAGTCATCATGCCTGAAACATACAGGCTAGGCATAATTACCCAATCCAAAATCAAACTTCCACTGAACCAGAAACCTAAGGTCAAGACGACAATCGTTTGCCAGAGCGGTCGTTTCGATGCAACGCTAGAAGCAGTCATATAATTCCTGGATGATTTATTCTCTACTTCTAGCTCAACTTGTCTGTTTAAAGCTAAATATGAAAGATTTTTTAAAACTTGAGGGCAGTTAATTACAAAAAATGTTAGGTTAAGAGAATTTTTTATAAGAATTGTTAACGATTATCAGAGTTGGGTGAGGAATAAGTTTTCTGCTTCTCACTCTTTAGGGTCTATCTACCCCTTTAAATCTTATTCATAATGTCTCACTCCTCACTCCTCACTGCGGGCAGCACGACTCATTGTCGTGAAACAGAGGCGATGTGGGTACTCTTTAGTATGAGCATTTATCAACAGTGGAGGTCTACCGCTATGTCTCAAACATTTCTGCGAACTCAAATGCTTGCAGCAACTGCCTGTTGCTTTGGCTTAATATTGTCCAACTCGGTTGCTAACTCAGTAGCCGCAGAGCTACCAAGCACCAAACAGCCTCTTCAAGGTCCTGTAACTCAGGATTTGGAGGCGGCTACCTCTTTTCAACAGGGCGTCACTCGCTATAACCGCCAAGACCTCCAGGGTGCAGAAGTGGCTTTTCGTCAAGCGCTTCAGCGAGACCCCTCCATTGCTATTGCTAACAACTACCTGGGCAATATCTTTTTGCAGCAGAATCGTCTGGAGGAGGCTGTTCAGGCATATGGACAGGCGATTCAGATCAATCCTAAGCTTGTCGAGGCTTACTACAACCTGGGGTTAGCTTTAGACAAACAAGGTCAGCCTAGCACAGCAGTGACTGCGTACCGCCAAGCACTTGCCCTCGATCCAGAATTGGCACCTGCTCACTATAATTTGGGCTTGGCGCTGTATGAACAAGGGCAGCGAGACGAGGCGATCGCTGAGTATCAGCAAGCAATTCGCATCAACAGCAATGATGCCAATGCCCATTACAACATGGCGATTGCCCTGCAACAACAAGGCAAGCCCCAAGAAGCCATGGCTGCGTATCGGCAGACAGTGCAGTTAGACCCTAAGAATGCTGGCGCTTATTCCAACATGGGGAATCTGCTTGCTAAGCAAGGGCAGCCAGCAGAAGCAACCAGTGCCTACATGCAGGCTATTCGCCTCAGCCCCAAAGATGCTGACACGTATTACAACCTAGGTATGCATTTATACAGACAGGGCGATTTAAAGGACGCTGGGGGAGCCTTTACAAGAGCCAAAAGCTCCTACCAAGAACAAGGCAACATTCAGCAAGCTGACCAAGCAGATCAAATGCTACAGAAAATTGCGTTACTGGGACAACTAAAAAATCAAGGCCAGTCCAGTCAAACATCTAATTCTTCGTATCAAGCTACTCCTAACAATTCAGCAGTGCCGGTACAGCCCACACCATCAGATCCTTCCGGCACGCCCAGTGACGGTAATTCAGCGGTGCCGCCACAAACACAGCCTTCAGGCCCAACTCCTACCCAAACGCAAGTTAAACCCGGCGGGATGTAGCTGTTGACAGCGAAGAGTCGCTGCTTGGTCTGGTACGCTAATTTCATGACTTTGATTTACC
>CAXUIV010000155.1:0-6526 GCA_964250875.1 uncultured bacterium | reverse complement strand
ACAGCGAAGAGTCGCTGCTTGGTCTGGTACGCTAATTTCATGACTTTGATTTACCAACAAATTCAGCAATTCTACGATGCCTCCTCTGGCCTGTGGGAACAGGTGTGGGGCGAACACATGCACCACGGCTACTATGGGCCGACTGGCGACCAAAAAAAAGACCGACGTCAGGCGCAAATTGACTTGATTGAAGAACTGCTCAAATGGGCAGGGGTGCAACAGGCTGAGCAGATTCTTGATGTCGGCTGCGGCATTGGCGGCAGTTCCCTTTACCTGGCTGAGAAATTTAACGCTGCGGCGACTGGTATTACTCTTAGCCCAGTCCAAGCCGCTAGAGCTACAGAACGCGCAGCGGCTGGTGGACTGAGTGCCAGAACTAAATTTCAGGTGGCAGATGCTCTTAACATGCCCTTTGCTGACAACGCTTTTGACTTGGTGTGGGCGCTGGAAAGTGGGGAACATATGCCGGATAAAACCCGGTTTATGCAAGAGTGCTATCGGGTGCTGAAGCCGGGTGGTACGTTGATTATGGTGACTTGGTGTCATCGACCTACTGATGCGGATGGTCCGTTGACGGCAGATGAGCAGAAGCACCTGGCGGAAATTTATCGGGTTTACTATTTGCCCTATGTGATTTCGTTGCCGGAGTATGAAGCGATCGCTCACAGTCTCCCCTTACAAAATATTCGCACTGCTGATTGGTCAACCGCCGTTGCTCCTTTTTGGCATGTGGTGATTGATTCGGCTTTCAATCCTAGTGCAATTCTGGGGTTGATCTTCTCTGGTTGGGAGACGATTCAGGCAGCGCTGTCTTTAGGGTTGATGCGTCGGGGCTATGAGCGAGGGCTGATTCGATTTGGGGTGCTTTGTGGGAGTAAGTAACGAACCGCAGAGGCGTGAAGAGCGCGAAGAAATACCTGGTTGGGTTGGGCAGTTGAGTGGTTGGCTGTATGCTTTTTGGAAGTTCTCGCGGCCTCACACTGTTGTTGGTACGAGTTTGAGTGTGTTGGGGCTGTATTTGATTGCGATTGCTGCAATGAAGGGAGGTGGGGAACTCGGAGGCTCCTTTCGGGACAACGGGCAATGGGGAGTGGAGAGTTATGTTTATGCCCTACTCCCTACTTTGTGGCAATTGGTAGGAAGCTGGATTGCCTGTTTGTGCGGCAATGTCTACATCGTGGGGCTAAATCAGCTGGAAGATGTGGAAATTGACCGGATTAATAAGCCTCGGCTGCCGCTGGCTGCTGGTGAGTTTTCTCAGGTGGAAGCTCAGATTATTGTAGGCGTTACAGGTATTCTGGCGCTGCTATTGGCTTGGTTCATGGGGCCGTTTCTGTTCGGTATGGTGGGGATAAGTCTGGCGATCGGTACTGCCTATTCTTTGCCACCTATTCGGTTGAAGCGGTTTCCCTTTTGGGCTGCGCTGTGCATCTTCACGGTGCGGGGCGCAATTGTCAATTTAGGACTGTTTTTGCACTTCAGCTGGATGTGGCAAGGCACTCAATCTATTCCGTCATCGGTGTGGGGGCTTACACTATTCGTTTTGGTGTTTACGTTTGTCATCGCTATCTTGAAGGACATTCCGGATATAGAGGGCGATCGCCAGTACCACATCACAACGCTCACAATTCAGTTGGGTCAGCAGGCGGTGTTCAATATCGCTCGTTGGATATTGACGGTGTGCTATCTGGGGATGGTAGTTGCGGGTGTCTTTTGGCTACCCTCAGTTAACCCAGTACTGTTGATTCCTACCCATCTGGTGGCACTAGGTTTGATGTGGTGGCAGAGCTTCAAGGTGGATTTGCAGGATAAGGCGGCGATCGCCCAGTTCTATCAATTCATCTGGAGGCTGTTTTTCTTGGAGTACTTAATTTTTCCAGCTGCTTGTCTCTTAAATTAGTCGGCTCCACCGTCTTGGTCTAGCTTTTCATCAACAATCAAAATTGGCAGCATGACTGAGCAAAGGGGGAAAGTATACCTTGTAGGGGCTGGGCCAGGAGACATAGCCTACTTAACTGTAAGAGCGCAGCACCTGCTAACGGTAGCAGAGGTGGTAGTCTACGACGCTTTAGTCAATGCTCAGTTTCTGGAACTAGTAAAGCCCAACTGTCTCAAGCTCAATGTGGGTAAACGGGGTGGAAAACCGAGTACGTCACAAGCAGAAATTAATCAGCTGTTAGTAGAGCAGTGTCAGTTAGGCAAACAAGTAGTACGGCTAAAAAGTGGCGATCCGTTCATCTTTGGCCGCACTGCTTCGGAAATTGAGAGTTTAAAGGCATCGGGCTGTGCATTTGAGGTGTTACCAGGAATCTCCTCAGCACTGGCAGCTCCGTTGCTGGCAGGAATCCCGCTTACAGACCCAGTTCTCAGTCGGTGTTTTGCCGTCTTGACTGCTCACGAACCAGATGCTCTTGATTGGGAAGCTCTGGCGCAGATTGAAACGCTGGTCATTCTCATGGGAGGGCAACATCTGGCTGAGATTGTGCATCAGCTGATACGGCATGGGAAGTCGGACTCCTGCCCGGTTGCCATTATTCGTTGGGCTGGATGTCCCGAACAACAAGTCTGGACAGCTGAACTAGAAACTATCGAGCAGGTAACATTTGGCATCCCCCTCTCGCCAGCCGTGATTGTCATTGGAGAGGTTGTTAGGTTAAGAGCCTATTTACAGGGGAGTGGGGAATAGGGGAAAGGGAATAGGGGAAAGGCAGGTTGAAAACTTCTATCTAGAAATTCTTTCAGGTGTACCACATTAAGACGGACGCTATATTCTTACTTTCGCCATGCACAACTAAGCTTCAAAATAGAAACAGCATAAGTCTTTCCTTATCACACTAACCGTGTCAAGTACTCAACCCTCAAACCCCAATTCCACCATCCAAACTCCAAACTCCGGACTCCGAACTTTGAGTCCCCTTACTGGTAAAACTATTCTAGTCACGCGCTCAGTGACTCAGTCGAGTCAATTTAGCACTCGCCTGGAGCAAGAAGGAGCAACTGTAGTCGAAATGCCTGCTCTGGAAGTCGGTCCCCCCTCTAGCTGGGAGGCTCTAGATCAGGCGATCGCGCACTTAGCAGATTTCGATTGGTTGATTTTAACTTCAACTAACAGTGTGGACTACTTTTTTGAGCGACTAGCAACGTTGCGAGTTAACAGTGCCTTAACTGGACTAAAAATTGCAGTGGTGGGTGAGAAAACTGCTCAGAGTCTTCAGCAAAGATCTCTCCAACCCGACTTCATGCCGCCAGAATTTGTGGCAGATTCGCTCGTTCAACACTTGCCACCGCTGACAGGTAAAAGGGTGTTGTTCCCCAGAGTGGAGACTGGAGGGCGAGAAATCTTGGTCAAAGAGTTGACAGCTGGAGGGGCAGAGGTTGTAGAGGTAGCGGCATATCAGTCTCAATGTCCAGGAGCAATCGCGCCTGTAGCTCTAGTCGCCCTTCAGCAGCAAGCCGTAGATGTCCTCACCTTTGCTAGTTCAAAAACGGTGAAATGTTTCTATCAACTCGTAGCGGCAGTTCCTGAACTACCACCGTTAGAGGAGTGGTTGCAAAGAGTTTGTATCGCCTCAATTGGTCCTCAAACTTCTAAAACCTGTCTTGCTCTATTAGGACGAGTAGATGTGGAGGCAAAAGAATATACTTTGGAAGGATTGACTGAAGCAGTTGTGCAGTGGGTTGTAGATAATTCTACTGTGTGATTTAAACTGCTTTGTTGGTGGATAAATTTTATCTTCATGAAGCAAAATAATACTCAGTGATTCTAAATTCTCGTTGATTAAGTTATTCGTCCAACAACAAATTTTAATTAATAATGTGATTCTGAAAACAGTTTAATCCTACTTTAGAGTGTACTGTGCAGAAAGGTACTTAGTTGGACAATTTTGTGCTGAGGAAATTGTTAGGACAAACAATCTGCAAGCCTGCTTCGGTCATTCAGCAAACTCAACCCATACTATTTACACTGACTTTAAGCAACATTTGGTAGGGCAAAGGGTTCTGAGATGAGCTTACGTATGCGTCCGCACTCAACCTCATTGAGCAATCTTCTAATGGAACTCGTGGCAGAACGCTGCGCTACGGCAGTTCTCAATGCCCAGATGTTTGAACAAACCCAATACTTACAAGAGCTACTTCAGCTACAAATCGACCAGATGCCCATCGGCTGCATTCTACAAGACAAACAGTTTCGCTTTACCGATTGGAATCTTGCCGCTGAGAGAATCTTTGGCTTCACCAAGGAAGAGGTTCTGGGCAAACATCCATACAACCTAACGATCCCCCTGATAGCTCAGCCCCATGTAGAGAAAATCTTTCGTCGGCTGGCGGCAGGGGAGATGATTCCGCTTGATACCAATGAGAACCTGACCAAAGATGGTCGCATCATCGTCTGTGAGTGGTACAACAATCCACTTAAACAAACTGACGGTACAGTCATTGGTTATCTGTCTATGGTGCAAGACATCACCCAGCGGAAACAAATGGAACAGCAACTGCGGGATTCGGAAGCGCGGTACCGCATGCTGTTTGAAAGTAATCCCCATCCCATGTGGGTATACGATTTAGAAACTCTCGCTTTCCTCGCCGTCAACGATGCCTCTGTCCAGCACTATGGGTACTCGCACGAAGAATTTTTGGGTATGACAATCAGGGATATTTGTCCTCCCGAAGCTATTTCCGTTTTAAATGATGTATCCAGAAGCAGAACAGGTTTAGATAAAGCAGGCATTTGGAAGCATCGTCAGAAAAATGGAACAGTCATTGACGTAGAAATTACTTCTCACCCAATAGTCTTTGCCAGAAGAACGGCTAAGCTAGTGCTGGTGAACGACGTAACCAAGCAGCGGCAGCATACGTACTATGATCCACTAACAGGATTACCCAATCGGGTTTTGTTACTAGACCGACTCGGACAGTTAGTTGAGCAGGCTAAACAAGACAAACGTCTGTTCGCCGTTCTGCTGCTAGATCTGGATCAATTTCAAATTGTTAAATATAGCTTGGGTCACTTTGTTGCTGAGCAGATGCTGATCGCCGTGTCCCGTAGATTAGCGGCGTGTTTGCGTGCCGATGATACCGTAGCACGGGTGGGTTCAGACGAATTTGCAATTTTACTACAGGACATCTGGGAAGTTCCATCTCAAGCGATCGCTCTGGCAGAGCGCATCCACCAAGAGCTGAGGTCGCCTTTCGACCTAGATGGACGTGAGGTGTTTTCTACGACTAGTATTGGTATTGCCCTGAGTACTACTGGTTACGATCAACCAGAAGATTTTCTCCAGGCTGCTGACACCGCCATGCACCAAGCTAAATGTTTGGGCAAGGCAAGGCAGGCAGTATTTGACCCCAGTATGCACGCTGGTGCTGTAGCCCGTTTGCAGTTGGAAACAGACTTAAGGCGGGCTATCGAACGTCAACAGTTTCAAATTCATTATCAACCAATCGTATCTTTGAAGACGAGTGGAATTGCTGGCTTTGAGGCTTTGGTTCGTTGGATTCACCCTACACGTGGCATGATTTCACCAGCAGAGTTTATCCCGTTGGCTGAGGAAGCTGGGTTCATCAGTCTTATTGACCGCTGGGTGTTGCGCGAGTCCTGCCGTCAATTAGGCATTTGGCAACGTGCATTTCCTTTGGAAGTGCCCTTGACAATGAGTGTAAATCTGTGTGGGTCCCAGTTAATACAGCTGAGTCTGCTCGAGCGCCTCGACCAAATTCTGAGGGAAACTGGCATTAAACAGAAAACCTTGAAGCTAGAGATTACCGAAAGTGCCATTATGAAGAATTCTACCGCCGAAACGGTAATTCTAAAGCAGCTAAAAGCTTTGGGAGTTCAGATTTCAATCGATGACTTTGGCACTGGCTATTCTTCTCTAGAACGTCTACACCATCTACCGATTGACACCCTAAAGATTGATCGCTCCTTCATTGATCGAATGAGTGTTGATGAAGAGAGCTTGGAAATTGTTTGGACAATGATCACACTAGCTCATAGGCTAAAAATGGATGTTATTGCAGAAGGCGTAGAAACAGCAGAGCAGCTAGCAAAACTCCAGACGCTGGAATGTGAATACGGGCAGGGTTACTATTTTTCCCCTGCGATTGACAGTAGAGCTGCTGAGGAGTTAATAGTTATAGAATTGTCAAAAAACTCATAACTCAAAAATTAAAATTTTGAAGCGCGTGATTGGCTTAACAGGAGGCATTGGCACTGGAAAAACAACTGTCTCTCGTTATCTTGCCGCCACTTACCATCTGCCAATCTTAGATGCAGACATCTATGCAAGAGAAGCTGTACAACTCGGCTCTCCAGTCCTCAAAGCCATTACTGATCGCTACAGCTCAAGCATCCTATTGCCAGATGGCGACTTGAACCGACAACAGTTGGGCAATATCGTCTTCAGCAACCCAACTGAACGACACTGGTTAGAACAGCAAATTCATCCCTACGTGCGCGATCGCCTCCAATCCGAACTCAACACCCAAGCGCAATTCTCAAATAGTAGCGATGCCCATGCCCCACGCC
>CAXUIV010000154.1:0-9047 GCA_964250875.1 uncultured bacterium | reverse complement strand
GTAGCTGATAAGGAATGTTTAGGTTAAATGCCTGAATCCGCAGCTGGAGGGCTTCTGTCGCACCAAATAGCAAGCAAGCTAAGACTGTCCACACGGGATGCCATTTACCAAAAATGAGGGCAGCTAGGGCGATGAAGCCTTTACCAGCACTCATCCCTTCCGTAAAAAATTTGATGTGTACCAAAACCAGGTAAGCCCCGCCTAACCCTGCCAAACAGCCGCTGAGGATGACGCAGATGTAGCGGAATCGAGCAACTGACACTCCAGCTGTATCAGCTGCTCTAGGGTATTCACCCACTGCTCTTAAAGATAAACCTAGGCTGCTGCGGAATAGTAGGTAGGTACCTAGGGGAACTAAGAGAAATAGAAAGTAAACGAGTAAGTCTTGGTCGAATAGAAGTGGACCGAGGATAGGAATGTCTTTCAACACCGGAATACCGATAGGTGTAAATCCCTGGAGTTGCTGTGCATTACCAGTAGCGAAGATTATCCTAGCCCAGAATGCAGTTAATCCCGCAGTTGCTAAATTAATCGCCAAACCTGACACGAGCTGGTCAACCCGCAACGTGACACAAAGATACGCATGCAGTAACCCAACTATTCCTCCAGCAATCAGGGCAGCGATCGCACCAGCCCAGACATGACCACTGTAGAAGACTCCAGCTGCACTGGCAAACGCTCCGGTAAGTAACATTCCCTCTAACCCAATATTCAGGACACCCGAACGTTCGGAACACAAACCACCCAAAGCGGCGAAGGCCAAGGGTACGGAGAGGCGTAAGCTCGCGACGAGATAATCTGAGAAAAAAGTGAGGTTGTTAGTTGTCATTGGTCAATTGTAGGAGCGATGATTGTAGTCGCTTGCTTGCCTGTTGTCTTTTGGGTTTTGTATTCGAGGGCGAGACTGATCGCAATAAACAGTACAGTGAGTCCTTGAATGGTATAGACAATCGTCAAAGGGACATCTGCAACGCGCTGCATAGCGTTGGCACCGCTGCGTAAGGCACCGAAGAATAGGGAGGTGAGGACAACACCGGGAACGCTACCACGACTGAGAAAGGCGATCGCGATCGCGTCAAAGCCGTAGCCGCCAGAAAAGTTCTCAAACAGTCGATATTTCAGTCCCATCACTTCTGAAGCACCAGCCAACCCCGCTAATCCTCCAGATCCTGCCATCACCAACATGATTGTGCGTTCAACAGAAAGGCCAGCATAACGCGCCGCTATCGGATTTTGTCCTACAGCTTCGATTTGATAACCCAAAGGCGATCGCCGAAACAGCACCCATAAGATGCCAGCCGCAATTAAAGCAATCAGAATCCCAGCATGAGTTTGAGTCTGCGGCAGAATCGTCGGCAATTGGGCCGTCCGAGCCAGTCTAGGTGAAAATGGACTGGGTGCCCCCGGTTCCATCATTGGTCCATTCACCAGGTAGCTGATGAAGTTCTGGGCAACATAATTCAGTAGCAGGGTGGTAATAACTTCATTAATTCCCCGCACTGCTTTTAAGTAGCCAGGAATTAATCCCCAGATAGCGCCCAACAAAAAGCCTGCCAGCAACGCTAAAGGTAGGTGAATGAACCAAGGCAAGCCTTTGATGTACAGTCCAGCCAAGGTACTCCCTAAGCCACCCATATATATTTGACCTTCCCCACCAATGTTAAACTGACCGGCTTTTAGAGCAACGAGTACGCCCAAGCTTGTCAGCAGCAGTGGAGTTGTCTTGGTTAAGGTGTTGCCAAAGCCGTAGTAGTCGGCGAGAGATTCTTGAAACAAAGCGCTATAGGCAGCAACTGGATTCTTCCCCGCTAAGAGAATCAAGCTAGCGCCAACGATGAGGGCGGCAGCGATCGCGAAGATGGGAGACAAAAATGGTAGGACATTTGAGGTCAGGTTAGCGGGTCTTATTACAGCATCAGAACTCATTTTTTCCCAAAGGTAATTGCGTAACTGAACTCCCGCCGTTTCTGATCCGGAGTCTCAAATTCCCTCTTCATCAATTATGAGTGCAATTTCATCAGCTGCACCCGCCTGAATGTAAAGCGTCTTTAACTTCTGATCATAGCGAAATATTTGTATTGACTGATACATATTTGAAAGCGATTAGCACACAAAAACCGCTGTATTCGACTGCTTCTGCGTAGGCAAGCTGAAACTCCCAAAGAAATGTTTCTCCAACTCTTTCTCCCTCAGCTCCTATCTCTGCCTCAGCTCCCTCAGCTCTCTTTCCTCCCTACCCTATCAAGACATCTGACTGCTCGCTGCTGCTTGTGTGCCACCCGTCATCAAGTAACCTACCTGTTCCACGGTTGCAGTCGTAGCGTCTAAGATATCTACAAATTGACCTTCGTACATAACGGCAATGCGATCGCTCATTGCCATGACTTCCTCCAACTCTGTAGAAATGTAGAGAATTGCAGCACCTCGTTGCCTTTCTGTCAACAGACACTGCTGCACATATTCCGTTGCACCGACATCTAATCCCCTTGTGGGCTGCATAGCGACAATTAGCACTGGTTCGCCAGATAGTTCTCGCGCCAGCACTATTTTTTGTTGATTGCCGCCGGATAGCTGGCTAACTTTGACACTGCCATTTTCTGCTCGAATGTCAAAGTTTTGAATAGCTGAATTAGCGTTGTGGTTAATCGCTGTGTTTTGTAAGAACCAGTTGCGGCAGAAAGGCAAATACTTAAAAACTTTGAGAATCAGATTTTTAGCAACGCTGAAACTCATGACCAATCCCATTTTCTGGCGATCTTCTGGAATGTATCCCACCTTAAGACGTTTTGCTCGCTGTTGGGGAGTCCATCTGGTAATGTCTTCTCCCGTCAGTTGAATCTGTCCTTGGCTGACTGGGCACAATCCTGTAATTGCGTCTGCTAATTCTCGCTGTCCATTGCCATCAACTCCAGCTACGCCTAAAATTTCACCTGAACGCAGTTGAAACGACACATCTTTTACAGGCTTCAGTTGACGTTCATCCTGTACCTGCAATCCTCGGACTTCCAGAACCACCCCACCCGCCGCTGCTGCTGGCTTATCCAGCTTAAACATCACTTCTCGCCCTACCATCAGTTTTGCTAACTCTTGGCGGCTGGATGTCTGAGCTGTTGTCGTTGCTACAACTTGGCCCCGCCGTAACACTGTTACAGTACTGCACAGATGCGTCACTTCTTCTAGCTTATGGCTGATAAAAATAATTGTGTGACCTGACGCAGCAAGTTGCCGTAGGACTTTAAATAAAGACTCGATTTCTGGCGGTGTTAATACAGCTGTTGGCTCGTCCAATATCAGCAGCTTAGCTTGCCGGTAGAGGGCTTTGAGAATTTCCACCCGTTGTTGAGTGCCTACAGGTAAATCCTCCACCCTAGCTAGGGGGTCAACCTCCAAACCGTAAGATTTAGATATGGTAGCAATTTCTGCCGCTTTCTCAGCCAGCTTTAGCTGCCAGTTTATTGTCGTTCCTAAAATGATATTTTCTGCAACTGTCAACTGAGGTACCAGCATAAAATGCTGATGGATCATTCCGATTCCGTAGCTGATAGCAACGCTGGGAGAAGAGATTTCTACAGGTTTGTCTTGCAGATAGATCTGGCCACTATCAGGGCTGTATAAACCACATAAAATATTCATGAGCGTGGTTTTACCCGCACCATTTTCGCCTAACAAAGCATGAATGCTGCCAGCATCAACACTCAGGTTGATATCATCATTGGCAACAAAGGTGCCAAAGCTCTTAGTAATTCCTTCTAGACGTAAGTAGGCCATTGTTTTTAACTAGTGCAGTGCGGAGTCCGGAGTTCGTACCCCGCACTCCTCATGCAATATTAATCTTCTTACTCGCGATCTCATCTTTGGTTTTGGTAGCTTTATCCTGAACATCTTTCGGTACCATATCACCAAATTTACCTAGGTAAAGAATGTCTGGCTTTTCCCAACCAAAGCTATAAATTTGACCTTTAAGTTCCTTTTTAGCTGCTAGTTCAGAGATGTGAGCGATCGCCACATCAATTCGCTTCACAATACTGGTTAACACGGCTTTTGGTGCAACAGCTTGTTGATCGGCTGTGTTACCGACAGCATAAACGCCCTTATCACTAGCGGTTTGCAAGGCAGCGGGTGCGGCATTATCCAACCACGGATAAATCACATCGGCACCTGCTGAAATCAAGGCTATGGTTGCTTCTTTGGCTTTGGCAGCATCATTCCAGTCTCCAGTATAGCTGGAAGTTACCTTAATATTGGGCTTAACTGACTTTGCACCTAATTCAAAACCACGCTTTTCGTCATCTGTCGATTGGAACTTTTGGGCACAAAGATAAGCAATTTGATTAGATTTTGTAATCGACGCAGCAATGATGCCGCTGAGGTACCCAGCTTGTAAACTATCAATTCGTAGAGAGGCAATATTCTCACCCTTAACGGCTCCATTAACGCCGACAAAAAAAGCTTTAGGAAAATCGGCTGCTACCTGTTGAACCGAGGCATCAAATTGTCCGCCGTGGGCGAAAATGAGGTTATAGCCGCGACGGGCAAAGTCCGATAGCGCCTCTACCTGGTCTGGCTGCCCAACCTTCTCAACATAGGCAGTTTCCACACCTTTTTCTCTAATAGCGCCCAATCCTGTATATCCAGCTTGGTTCCAAGCTCTATCAGTAATAATTCCAGGCAGAACCATTGCGACCTTGAGCTTAGCATCTGTAGATGCAGATGCAGCTGGACTGCTAGATGGAGACGTTGAATCTACAGCTTTTTCTGAAGTGTCAGGGCTATTTGCACAAGCTTTTAGTAGCCAACTGGCACCAAAAGTAGCTGAACCATACCAGAGAAATCGACGCCGACTGTATCTTTCCGACATTGTGTGTTTTACTCCTTTGAGGCAAGGTTACAGGATACACAGAGCAGTTCTACTTGATTCGCGAACAAGAGGGCTAAGAGGTGTTTGCAGGCACCGGAAATTATTCAGATGTTGGCCATGAGAAAAACGCCCAAATCCAGCAATTGACTCAGGCTGTAACTGCAAGGCTTGCATCCGCTAGAATTATAGGCACGGCAATTGCACCTGAAATGCCTTGAATGTTACAGAATCTGGGGCACAACTTCAATGAACCTCTCGACTGAAGTGATCTAATCGTTTTTGAACCGAAGGTGGCTAGATACAGTCTAAGCAAGGGTGCAGCTATCAATATTTCCAATTCAAATCCAAAATGGTTTCAGTCAGTCACCTCAGCTATCAAGGAATCTACCCATGCCCAGTCTGTCGTCTGGGTCATATCGAAGCATTACCACTGATGGAAGCTATGGCTTGTGACTTTTGTCGCCACATTTTCACAGCTCATCCTGAAAGACAGCAGCTCAAAATGGTTGCTAGACAGCCTCCGCTGATCTGGCGCTGGAGCGGTAAGAATTGGACAGCGGCCCACTTAGAGGGGGTAGAGCTGGGGTGGGGTTACTGGATAGCAGCAGCAGCGCTTGTACTCTTTCCACCCAGCTTAGTCGGACTGACTGTCTACGCTTTTCCTCCGTTGCCTGGTACCCCTTTGTCTTGGCTGCCATACTTTTGGACTGGGCTAACCTTGTTTGCACATCTAGGCATTATCGGGTGGCTGCTTGTTGAGTTTTACCAATTTCCTATTGGGGTGTACCTGAGAGTGATGCGGCAGCAGTGGCTAAGGCGCTGACACTTGCGCCAAGATAAATGTGATTCTCAAAGGTTCTTTGTATGCCGATTTACCTCTATTGGGGTGAGGATGACTTCGCGATGCAAAAAGCTATCAACGGCTTGCGCGATCGCGTCCTTGACCCCCAATGGGCCAGCTTCAACTACACCACCCTCCCAACCGATTACCCCAATGCGGTTGTTGAGGCGACGAATCTCAGCATGACACCACCTTTTGGATCCGGTAGTCGTCTAACCTGGCTCGTGAATACCACCGTTTGCCAGCAGTGTTCTGAAGATTTGCTGGCGGAGTTAAAACGCACACTGCCGTTTATTCCAGAAACCTCCGTCTTATTGCTTACGAGCCGTACCAAACCAGATGGACGACTTAAATCCACACAGCTGTTGCAAAATCATGCCGACATTCGGGAATTTGCGCTCATCCCGCCTTGGAAGACGGAGCAACTCGTCCAGTCTGTTCTCCATGCCGCTCAAGAAGTGGGAGTAAAACTGAATCGCTCATCTGTTGAACTGTTGGCTCAGTCTGTCGGCAATGACACGCGGCAACTATACGGTGAACTAGAAAAGCTGCGGCTCTATGCTGGTGGATCCGACAAGCCCCTGAATGTGGACGTCGTTTCAGATTTAGTACACGCTTACACTCAGAACAGCTTGCAGCTGGCAGCAGCAATTGTGAAGGGAGATGCAGCGAAGTCGCTAGCGGTGGTTACTGATTTAATCAATCGCAATGAGCCAGCGCTGCGCATTGTCGCTACTCTGACTGGGCAGTTTCGCACTTGGCTGTGGGTGAAGCTGATGGTAGAAGCTGGGGAGCGGTCTGAGCGAGAGGTGGCTAAAGCCGCTGAGGTAAGCAACCCCAAGCGCGTCTACTTTTTGCAACAAGAGGTCAAGCCCCTGACTAGGCAGCAACTCGTCTCAACTTTACCCTTGCTACTTGAGCTTGAAGTTAATCTAAAGCAAGGAGCAGAAGAGATGTTAACACTCCAGACTAAAGTTATAGAAATCTGCCGCCTATTTCAATAAGCATTCTTGGAGCCAGGAGCGACGAGCATTCACTCGGACATGATATGGCCACTACGTCAAGATTTGTTTAACGGGTTCACTGTAGAGAGTTGACATGTAACCTCTCTGCACCCATGGAAATCTGATTAACAGTCCACTGGTTTGTGGAACTTCTTACTCTTAAAATAATTCAAAGCAACTGATGCCTCCGGTGTTTTAGTTCTTTCTCACACCCAATGATGAATTTTTGCCGTCCTTTTTTCCAACCCTATTTAAGCCAGATGCTGTCCAAATCTTTAGCCGTAGGTGTTATCACCTCTGTAGGTTTGCTCTCTGGGCTTAGTCCTGGTTTGTCGGGACGCTCTGGTATACTCTTCCTTAGTTCTAATGCCTACGCTCAAACAGCAGTCAGTAACGAAGAAGTGACAAACTACTCTAGGGCTGTTCTATTAATCGAGCCTGCACGTCAGACAGCTCTTAACGAAGTCAAGGAAATGGTTCACAGCGACGCCTTTTCTCGTGTTCGCTGCGACAAACAAGAAACGATATCCGCACTTCCCGAAAACGCTCAACGTGTTGTAGTAAAATACTGCACGACATCTAACTCCATCATCAAAAGTAACGGCCTCGATTCTCACCGCTTCAACGAGATTACTACGCTCTATCAATCTCAATCAGACCCAGATTTAAACCGACGGATTCATAATGAATTGATTCGCCTTCAGAGCGAGTCTCCATAGTAAGTGGGTCGTTTTGAACTGATTCCTTAGTAACTTCTAACGCCCTATGCCTTATGCTGTATGCCTCGCGCCCAACACCACAAAATCGAAGATTTACTGCTGCTGGTTGTGTGGCTGACGGTTGGTGCTGGCTTGCGCTTGACCCGATTGGGGACAAAACCTCCTTGGACGGATGAATTTTCTACCATTGTTTTTAGCCTGGGCAATAGCTTTCTCTTGGTGCCGCTAGACAGGCTGATTAATCTTGATGTCCTTTTGCAACCAGTGCAATCGAGGCTAAATGTCGGAGTTGCAGAAGTCGTTCAGCACTTGCTGTCGGAAAGCAATCATCCGCCGCTTTACTTTGTGCTAGCTCACTATTGGATGCAACTCTGGCCACCTGATTCCTTTGGTCTGGCATCGGTATGGGCTGCAAGAGCGCTTCCAGCTCTACTTGGTGCCGCTTCCATTCCAGCTATCTACACTTTAAGCTGGTTTGCCTTTCGCTCCCGCTCGATTGGGCAAATGTCTGCCGCCATGATGGCAGTTTCACCCTACGGCATTTTCTTGGCCCAAGAGGCACGTCATTACACACTAGCGATCTTATGGGCTATTGCTTCTCTCATCTGCATGGCGATCGCAGTGCAGCATATACAGATTCGGAAACCCTTACCCGCTTGGATGCCGCTCATCTGGGTAGTTGTTAATGCTATGGGTATTTCTACTCATTATCTGTTTGCACTCACTCTCTGTGCTGAAGCAATTGTTTTGATTAGATTCTGGATTTTGCTCGGCAATCCAAAATTTTGGGGAATCTACGCTGTTGCTGTTGGAACTCTTATTGTCTGTCTATTCTGGCTGCCAGTCTTTTTGCACGGCGATGGAGGTGAATTAACGCAGTGGATTCGAAGCGGTAATCGCGTTGGACTGACTTGGCTTAATCCAGTTTTTCAAGCCTTTGCTGCTTGGCTGACGATGCTGTACCTGCTGCCTGTAGAAGCACCATCTCTACCTGTTGTGCTTGTGTCTGGTTTGGTGATGCTGGTGTTTTTCCTCTGGGCATTACCGATCCTAATTCGTGGTTTTAGAGCGCAGTTGCGGCAACCGGCAAGCCATTTGATGACTCAACTGTTTGCTGGAGTGGTGTGCAGTGCGATCGCCATCTTCTTTTTCTTCGCCTACGCTTTTGGTATTGATCTCACCCGTGGCGCTCGATATAGCTTTGTCTACTTCCCCTCGGTGATGGTTTTACTGGGAGCAAGTCTAACGGCTTGTTGGAATTCGACTGGGAAACGAGCAGTCATGCTAATTTGGCTGATGGGACTATTAAGTGGGCTGACAGTGGTCTGCAATTTGGGCTATCAGAAATACTACCGTCCCGATCTCTTAGTTCAACTGATCCAGCAGACGTCCCAGTCGCCAGTGCTAATTGCCACAACCCACAAAACTCACGTTCAGACGGGAGAAATGATGGGAATAGCCAGAGAAATTAAAGTCTCCGGTTCATCAATAACTCCTCAGTTTCTCCTTGCTCATCAAGACCAATCGGATGCCTCAACAAGGGTGTTGGAACAAACCTTGAACCAGCTACCACGACCTCTAGATCTTTGGCTTGTTAACTTTCATGCCCCAGTGAAAGTCAATGA